>DATJHX010000057.1:0-6033 GCA_035493655.1 Nitrosospira sp. | reverse complement strand
AACGGGACATCGCCCAACCGGGCCTTTCTTTCCGCTTTCACCGCATAAACAGCCAAGCGGAAAAATCGTCGATGCATGGGCAGCCGAAAGCGACTGGGATGCATCCAATCTTGTCTCAAATACATTCACCATGGAATGGCCGAAAGGCTCCGGCAAAGTTCGGGAGTTTCCCGAGGTGGATCGCGCTGAATGGTTCGATATAGTGGAAGCTGCTCGCCGCATTCTTCCTGGGCAACGTGGGTTTCTCGACGAGTTGTATGAAAAACTCAAGGGAGACCGACTCCAGGAGTGACGCGCGCAACAGAGCTATATTCCCCGACCTGCCCTACTTAAATCCTAATGGCCTATCCAACGCGGAGTCCTTTTGATATATGCTCAGTTCGTGTGGCGCCAACAAATCCCTTTTCATTTAAATCAAGGTTTGAGGGCCAAACGACTCGCGCATTCGAAAATAGGACCTGCCGCAGTGATACGATCAAAGAAGAAATGAAAAACAGGGAAAGCGTTGCGGGCAAAGCAGGATGCGAGCGGTATGCGAACGACGTACGAGCTTTATCGGATAATTTCTGAATGAATCATTGCAAATACACATGAGCACTTTTTCTTCATCACCCATTCCCGTAATCGCTTTCCATCGCGTTCTACCCTACAAGAATTCAGTATCGGTCACTATCGATGAATTCGAGCATTATCTGCAGTGGTTTAAAAGCAAAGGGTTTCGCACCCTCTCAACTACAGAATTTGAGCGCGCCCTTGCTGGAGAGGAAGTTGTTGAGCGCGGCCTCGTCATTACGTTTGATGATGGTTATCGGGATAACTGGTATGTTGCCGCGCCGCTTTTGAAGAAATATGGGATGAACGCAATACTGTTCGTCATTACCGGCAAGGTAAAGGACGAGCAAACGGGGCAACCGACCGATACCTGGCTTGAAGAAGGCGACGAGCGCTACTTATCCTGGGCAGAAATAGCGTCGATGGTTGACAGCGGAACTTTTGAACTTCATTCCCATACACACTCGCACGACCGATCGTGGGTTAATAATTCTTCGGCGGACATCCGCCAGATTGTACGGCAGGATGTTACCAAGTCAATCCAAACCCTGCGCGATCAAGGTTACAAGCATGGAATTCACCTTGCGTGGCCCTGGGGCTATTTTCGCCAGGAGTGGCTTGATGATCTGGGGGCGCTAGGGATCAAGTTCTCATATACCATGCGGCCCGGCACTAATTATCCCGATTGCGACACGCGGAAGATTATGCGCCTGAGCGGTGAAAAGCCATTCGATTATCTCAAGCGCTTGTGCTCGGTGGGATCCTCGCCCATGTTTGGAAGAGCGCTCAACAGCGCGTCAAGAACATGGTCTGTCATGCGCGGCCGGCCGTAGATTCCGCTATCGCAGTATCAATTTGATGTTTTTTCGCGAATTAACCTGCCTGATGGGATAGGAGTGCTGCTCTCCCCGCTTTGCTTTCCTGGATCAGGAAAGTTCGCCAGATGAAACGGCATCCTGGGAATTGACAGGGTTGAGTGGCGCAAGCCCCACGCTTGGTCCAGCTTTCCGCGCCCAATACACTTTGGATTCCGGCCAGCCAACCAGCGGCTCTTCATATACATAAGGCGACAAACTATCATCGGAAGCATTGAAGATTGCGTAGGACTTCCGCTCTACGTAGCCTTCCAGAGTTCGCACATACGGAACATATTTAGCCATTGGATCGGCCTCCTGTAGCAATGGTATATGCTCCAGATTGTACCGGTGGCTTGTTGCAGTATTTATACGAAAATCTTATAAGCTCAGCAATTTTTTAGATAGCCCGGTTTTGTCCGGGTTATTCCTGATTCCCGGGGACGATCGTCTCTTCCTGGCGGGAAGCCTAAGCGCTCCAGCGCCCAGCCCGATTCTGCATTTTTTTCGCTAAAACAGAAACTCTTCCAAGTGATGGTATTCAAATGCTTGTAAGACTATAATCGGCGAATTTTAAAATTTTCGCACCTGTACCTATCATGTCTTCCATGCAGTTATTTGCCTTCGGCATTAACCACCAGACCGCGCCGCTGGACGTGCGCGAGCAGGTCGCATTTCCGGAAGACGCCATGGAGCATGCGCTGCAGGATCTGGTAGGACGGCGTCCGGTAAAGGAAGCGGCAATTGTATCCACCTGCAACCGAACCGAAGTTTATTGCAGTACTGATAAGCCAGAGGAAGCAACGCACTGGCTGGCTGATTTCCATCAGTTGAAGGCGCGCGAACTCGACCCATATCTGTACAGGTTGCCGCGTGAACAAGCGGTGAAGCACGCTTTTCGCGTGGCCAGCGGGCTGGATTCCATGGTACTGGGTGAGCCGCAGATACTCGGGCAGTTAAAAAATGCGGTGAAATCAGCCGAACATGCCGGCACGCTCGGAATGCTGTTGCACAAGCTGTTTCAGCGCACCTTTTTTGTCGCCAAGGAGGTGCGCAGTTCCACCGAGATCGGCACGAATTCGGTTTCGATGGCAGCGGCTGCCACCCGGCTGGCAGAGCGGATTTTTGGCGACATCGATGAGCAGCATGTACTTTTCATCGGCGCGGGTGAAATGATCGAGTTATGTGCGAGCCATTTTGCTGCGCGCAATCCGAAGCGCATCACTGTTGCCAATCGCACCAGTGAGCGGGCACAGGCCCTGGCTCATCGTTTTAACGGGCAGGCAATTACGTTGAATGAGCTTCCCGAACAGTTGGCGCTCCACGATATCGTAGTGACCTGCACGGCCAGCACGCTGCCCATACTGGGCAAAGGCATGCTGGAACGCGCAATCAAGGCACGCAAGCATCGCCCGATTTTCATGGTGGATCTGGCCGTGCCACGTGACGTCGAGCCCGAAGTGGCCGAACTGGACGACGTATTTCTCTATTCCGTGGACGACCTCGCGGAAATTGTCAAGGAAGGGCTGGATTCGCGCCAGGGTGCAGTCGCGCAGGCAGAGGCGATCATCGACTCGAATGTCATCAATTTCATGCACTGGCTAGAATCGCGTCAGGTCGTCCCCACCATACGCGCGCTGCGCGACCAGGCCGAACGTTACCGTCGCCATGAACTGGAGCGAGCCAAAAAACTTTTAGCCAAGGGCGAGGACCCGCACAAAATCATTGAATCCCTGAGTAACGGCCTGACGAACAAATTCTTGCACATTCCCTCTTACGCGCTCAATCACGCTGCTACCGACGAGCGTGACGATCTGGTCGAGCTGATCAATCGCCTGTACCACCTGCACCACCCAGAATGAAAAAAAGCATGACTGCCAAGCTCACGCAATTGAGCGTGCGCCTGGAGGAATTGAATCGTCTGCTGAGCAGCGAGACCATTACTGCCAATCTCGACAAATATCGCAAGCTCACCCGCGAACGCGCGGAGATCGCGCCGGTGGTCGAGCTCTACGGTGCTTATCTGCAAAGCGAACGCGACATTCACACCGCGCAGGAAATGGCCGCTGAAATTAGCGCCGATGCCGAAATTCGCGAGTTTGCCGATACGGAAACGCGTAATGCCAAAGAGAGAATGGTACGAATCGGAGCGGAACTGCAGAAGCAATTACTACCGAAGGACCCGAACGACGAGCGCAACATTTTCCTGGAAATCCGCGCAGGCACTGGCGGAGACGAGTCGGCGCTCTTTGCGGGGGACCTGTTTCGTATGTACACACGCTTTGCGGAGCGCCAGCGCTGGCAGGTCGAGATCATTTCGCAAAGCCCCTCCGAAGCCGGCGGCTATAAGGAAATCATCGCCAAGATCATCGGTAATGGCGCCTACTCCAAGCTCAAGTTCGAATCTGGCGGTCATAGAGTGCAGCGTGTACCCGCTACCGAAACGCAGGGGCGCATTCACACTTCTGCCTGTACCGTGGCAGTGATGCCGGAGGCAGATGAGATTATGGATGTGGTGCTGAGCCCGGCGGAATTAAGGATTGATACGTTTCGCGCCTCCGGGGCCGGCGGCCAGCATATCAACAAGACGGATTCCGCGGTGCGGATCACCCACTTGCCTACCAATATTGTGGTCGAGTGCCAGGATGGGCGCTCCCAACACAAAAACAAGGCGCAGGCGATGAGCGTCCTGGCTGCCCGGATTCGCGATAAGCAGATGCAGGAGCAGCAGAGCAAGCAGGCTGCTACCCGCAAGTCGCTGGTTGGTACGGGTGACCGTTCAGGACGCATCCGCACCTATAATTTTCCCCAAGGCCGGGTAACCGACCACCGGATCAACCTGACGCTTTACAAGATCGAGCAGATCATGGATGGCGAGTTGAACGAACTTTGCTCTGCCTTGATTTCAGAACATCAGGCTGAGCAATTGGCAGCGCTTGGCGAATAAAGCCAGGTGCTCTTCATATTTTCCTTACTGTTTCTCGGTTAGTCCCTGTGAGTCATCAAGGTTGCAAGTTTCGGCAGAATAGTATTTCCGAAGCACTGCATCAGGCACGGCAGGTTATTAGCGATACCGATGCGCGAATGTTGCTGCAGCATGTGCTCAACGTGAGCCACGCATACATGATTGCCTATGCGAATCGGGAACTCTCATTGGAACAAGCGCAATACTTTAGCGAAGTGACGCGGCGGCGCGCATACGGTGAACCAGTTGCCTACCTTACGGGCAAGCGCGAGTTTTACAGTCTCGATTTCAAGGTCACCCCTGCAGTGCTCATTCCGCGGCCGGAAACTGAGCTACTTGTGGATCTGGCTTTGGAGCGGATTCCTGTAGATCGTTCCCTCAAAGTTCTCGACCTCGGGACCGGGAGCGGAGCTATTGCATTGACGATAGCCAAACATCGTCCGCTGGCGTCCATTATTGCTGTAGATATTTCAATGGACGCTGTGGAGATTGCGAGATCGAACGCCGAGCAGCTTGGCGTGCATAACGTACGCATTATGCAAGGCGACTGGTTCTCCGCGCTTGCCGGGGGAAGATTCGATCTCATCGTTTCCAATCCGCCATATGTGGCGAGTTCGGATCCCCATCTGGCTCAGGGGGACCTGCGCTTTGAGCCATCCATAGCGCTTACCGATAGTGGCGACGGCCTGGATTGCCTGCGATCAATCATTGAATCCGCACCTGCTTATCTGGCAGCCGGGGGCAGCCTACTGTTGGAACACGGTTACGATCAGGCGGAAGCCTGCCGCCAATTGATGAGTGAGGCCGGTTTCGGAGCGATAATTTCCCGTTCCGATCTCGCCGGAATACCGCGGATCAGCGGGGGATTCCAGATGGTTCGATAGGGAACGAATAAAACATAATTCTGTCTCTTTGAGTTTAAATCAATATCTCTTGAAAACGCCACGGCTTTCCCCTATCCTGATTCGCCGGTCGATCAATTTCAAGAGGAGGACGAGTTAAACATGAATACACAAGAAACCATCAAACAACAAGTTAGCACTCATCCCGTTGTACTCTACATGAAAGGTACGCCGCAGGCGCCTCAGTGCGGTTTTTCCGCCCATGCGGTAAAAGTTCTTAATGCGTGTGGAGTGCATAATCTGTTTGCCGTGGATGTCCTGGCCGAACCGGAATTCCGGCAGGGTATCAAAGACTACTCAAACTGGCCGACCATCCCTCAGCTCTACGTCAACGGCGAGTTTATTGGCGGCTCCGACATCGTTACCGAAATGTACCAGAGCGGCGAATTACAGAAATTGCTTCAGGAGAAGAAAAGCCAGGCTGCCTCATAAGCTGCACGCTCATACAGCACTCGGGCAGGAAACTTTCTTTCGGTTTGAAAGACGAGTGTGAACGCTCGGTCCGGAGTAATTCGACAGCCACTGGAAAGCTCGACAGCAATGTGTAGCAGAGAGCAGGCGAGCGCAGAGATGAGTTAAAAAAGAGCCACTAACGAGCCGACGAACCTTTGGTGCCGTCGGCTTTTTTGCGCGTCCTTTTGCCCCGATCAGCGCGGAGCGAGTCAAGCGCTGATCGCTGCGGCGATCATCCAGTAACGCGCGAATTTCCCGGCGGCCATGAAGAGCATCGTCCATATCCAGTTGACTCGAAGCCATCCTG
>DATJHX010000056.1:0-4601 GCA_035493655.1 Nitrosospira sp. | reverse complement strand
TCAGGCCCAGTTCGAGCAATCGCAAAAGGCCGCTGGTGAGTTCCCGCCCGAGCAGTTCTTTCATCGCATTGTCCACATGGGTTCGATAGAGGCGAATCCGATCAAGGGATGGACGAGAGAATGTGCCGCGGATGGCCCGATGAGGGTGGCTGCCGAGCCGCTTGTAATACGAGTTGAAGAGGAAGCTGAACTGCTTATCGAAAGTGGCGTAATCGGGCATGTGGGGCACGAGAATGAACGTCTCGAAGAACCAAGTTGTATGCGCGAGGTGCCATTTTGCCGGGCTCGCCTCAGGCATGGACTGAACCATTTGATCTTCCGGCGTAAGCGTCTCGACAAGCTTCAGTGTTTGATTGCGTACTTTATCGTATCGCTCGATCCATTCGAGCGATAACGACAAGTGTGCGGTGCGCAAGCTGGAAGTCTGCAGCATACTTTGCCTTCTCTCCTTCTCTTTTATCAGTGCTGATCGGGAATCGGTTCATTCACCACCAGTATGGTAGGCATTTGGTACGCCCGCTCCGTCGGAAGGCGCTTGTTGCATGGTTCCGGCTCATTTCTACGGTAATTATGCTTTAACCAGAGCTGTGGCTCTGTGCGCTGGCAGACATACGGCTTGCGCCGGCTATTTCCCTGGTTTTTTCCCTGATTAAAAACGGATGAGAGCCAAAAACGGTTTTTGTACGTTACCGCACTGACCTCTTCCGTCAATTGCAGCATTCTGTACATGTCTGAGGCGTGCTGATTTCAAATCGATGCAAAGCGGGAACAGCACGGCAGGATTAACAAGGAAATCGCAAGAATATTCGTTAGGATTCAAAACTACTTAAACAGGAGATAAACATGGGCTATGAAGAACGTGATACCTACGGCATGTACAAGAGCCAGGGCGAAGGGCCGGGGCCCCGGTTGATGGGCGCGGACACTCTCATGGGAGAGGATGTTTACAATCATAAGGACGAAGACATCGGCGATATCAAGGAGATCATGATTGATATGAATACCGGCAGAGTCGCGTACGCGGTGTTGTCCTTCGGGGGGTTTCTCGGCATCGCCGACAAGCTTTTCGCCGTTCCATGGAGCGCCCTGAAGCTCGACACCGAGAACAAGCGGTTCATATGCAACGTGGATAAGGAACGTCTGGAATCCGC
Source organism: Nitrosospira sp. (assembly GCA_035493655.1). Lineage (GTDB taxonomy): Bacteria > Pseudomonadota > Gammaproteobacteria > Burkholderiales > Nitrosomonadaceae > Nitrosospira. The sequence goes on along the minus strand of DATJHX010000056.1, from coordinate 3,450 downwards.
CCCCGGATTCGACAAGGATCATTGGCCGGACATGGCGGATCCCACATGGCAGAATACGATCAATTCGTATTATGGGACAAAAAGCTATACCGACACGACCTATACGGAACCAAGCCCCACCCAAACGAAGTCCTCCTCCAAGGATTACACAACACCCGCCCACAGAAACGATGAAAGAATCATACCGGTGGCGCCGGCGGGCACTGATCACGTGAAAAAAGAGGTTGACGACTACACGCACAAATAAGAGGGAAGAGTCCGCTTATCGGGTATACGTGTAGATACGTGTAGTGGCAACGCATCAAATAAAAGAGGCAAGATGATAATCTTGCCTCTTTTATTTGTGTTGTTCCACTTTCCACCAGTGAGGCAACAGACGACGAACGTCGAGCCGGGTAAATCTATCGTCAATCAGGTAAATGATTCCTTCATCGAGTTGCGTGCGGATCACGCGGCCCGCCGCTTGCACGATCTTCTGCATGCCGGGAAAGAAATACGCGTACTCATAGCCCGCATGGAAAATGGTTTCCATGCGTTGCCTGATCTGTTCGTTGACGGGATTGACCTGCGGCAACCCGAGGGTTGCGATAAAGGCGCCCGACAGGCGTTTGCCGGGGAGGTCGATGCCCTCGGCGAATGAGCCGCCCAGCACGGCAAAGCCTACCCCCTGGCCCGTCGGCATAAAACGCGCAAGAAACGCGCTCTGCTCAGCTTCTTCCATTCCGCGCTTTTGTTCCCACAGTGGAATTCCCGGATATCTCGATTTGAACAAGTCGGTCACACTCTTCAGATAGTCAAAACTGCTGAAAAAAGCAAGGTAATTTCCAGGCTGCTGTGCGAATTGCCTCGATATCAGGTCAACAATTGGCGAAACCGAAGCCTCACGATCTCGGTACCGTGTAGAAATATCCTTGACGACCCGAACCGATAATTGCTCAGGCCGGAAAGGAGATTGTACTTCGACTTGTACGGTTTTCTCAGGCAGACCAAGTGTATCCTTGTAGAAATGCCAGGGTTTTAATGTGGCGGAAAATAGTGTGATGGATTTGGCGGCTGCGAAACGCTGGGCGAGAAAGGGGGCGGGAATAATGTTTCTGAGGCAGAGCGCCGAGTGACTCCGGCCATTTTCCGAAAATCTCACGCCGTCGCCGGCAATTTTCGCAATGTCCAAGAGCGAATGCTGATCAAATAAATCGGCAAGTCGGGAAAAGTGCAGCGCATCGAAATAGAAGCGTTGCAGTTCACCATTTATGCCGCTGGGGTTTACTGAGAAATATTCGGTAATAGCGAAGATGGCTTGCTGTAGCGCCGTAAGGAATTTGCCGGGCAGTGCCGGGTAAACCTGATAGACGCCCACCTGCTCCTTATTCAACTCGTTCCAGCAACGATTGATGCGGTCAAGAGGCTTCTTCAGTGCCAGCGGCGCAGAGCGCCGCATTATTTTAAAACTCGTCTGATCCAGTTCGGCTGAATACATCTTCCGTCCCCGGTCGAGCAGATTGTGAGCTTCGTCCACCAACACGCCGACATGCCACTGGCTGGCACTGGCCAATCCATATAGCATTGCATTCAGGTCGAAGTAATGATTGTAGTCGCCTATGACCACATCGCTCCAGCGGACCAGTTCCTGGGAAAGATAGTAGGGGCAAAGTTGATGTTCGCGAGCGATGGCGCGCAGTAAATTCTTATCCAGCAGGCTCGTGTTCTCGGCATTATTTATACTTCTTCCTGCATTTGTCAGGCACCTTTCAATTGCAGCGGCTCGCGCCTTCGGAAGCCGGTCATGGAACCCCCGTGCCAGAGGACAGGAGTCCCCGTGACACGCCTTGTCGGGATGTTCACATGCTTTGTCCCGTGCGGTTAATTCGAGCACTCGCAAAGACAAGGCAGGTTCGCTGGCTTTGATTCGCTCAACCGCGTCGAGCGCCAGTTGCCGGCCCGAAGTCTTGGCCGTCAGGAAGAATATCTTGTCCAGTTTTTGCCCGGGGACGGCTTTAAGGAGCGGAAACAGGGTGCCGATAGTTTTGCCTATGCCGGTTGGAGCTTGTGCAATGAGACAGCGTTCATCCCGAGCTGCCCGGTAAACAGCCTCAGCCAGCTCCCGCTGACCCTGGCGAAATGATGTGTAGGGAAATCGCAGAGCGGCCAGCGCACGGTCGCGCGCCGTTCGATGCGCCAATTCCTGTTCGGCCCAGTCCAGAAAGCGTTCGCACTGGTCTTCGAAATAGCGCTTGAGTGTTTCGGCATCATGGACCTCCGTCAGCAAAGTTTCCTGCTTGCCGACAATGTCGAAGTACACCAACGCGAGGCGAATGCGGCACAAATCCAGCTTCTGGCACAGGAGCCAACCGTAGACTCTGACCTGTGCCCAATGCAACTGGCGTCGATTGTCGGGCATCATGCTGAGGTCGTTCCTGAAGGTTTTGATTTCTTCGAGCTGATTCTCGACAGGATCAAAGCCGTCTGCCCGGCCGCGGACAAGCAACTGTTTGTATTCGCCTGTAAGGCTTACTTCTCGCTGATAATGGGGAGCCCGGCGGGATGTGACAGTACTGTGTCCGGCGATGCCTTCCAATGCAGAGGGACCCGACGTGAAGCGCGAGTCGAGATCGCCTTGCCTGGCGGTGAATTCGCACAGCGAGCGCACGGAGACCTCATATTTCATTCCATCTTTCAAATCAATCGTTGCTTCACGCTGGGTCACAATTCTGCTGGGATATCAGGTTTTTCTGCCATGGACGCTTGTCTGGCCTGGGCGTGATAAAAGGATAAAAGGATATTACATGTAAATTTTGCTCCGTAGATCATCGCGTATGCGGAGCAGTACCTTGATTTCCCTCTCCTGCAAGAGCGGGAGGGACACCAGCGAGCAAGTCATATTGAGTCGACTCTTCGTTCTTGACAGTCTCGAATTCTTTGCCTAGGTTGAGGAGACGGCATCAAGTTCAAATTATTGCAAGGTCAGATTAACGTGACTCCACAGCAAATCTTTTGCCAGCAATTTTTATAGGAAAATGGATATGAAACCAAAAACTGTCCCAGACGCTTCACGGCGCCAGTTCGTTGGCGAAGTGACAGCCGGCCTTGCCGTACTTGCTACTCCGGCCTTAGCGCAGCGGGGAGCTGTGCCTGCCGACCCGCGACGCGTGCCCGGCCAATCCAGCAAACAGGATCCGAGGAAGCAGTATCCTCGTCCTCCTTTTCCCCCTCAACGCCAGGATCCGCCCGGCCTTGCGGGCAAGATGAACCCAAGGCCCGATCATGGCGAAACAAGCTATAAAGGCTCTGGCCGATTGGCAGGCCGAAAAGCGTTGCTTACGGGCGGGGATTCCGGGATCGGCCGCGCCGCGGCCATTGCCTTTGCCCGCGAGGGTGCGGATGTCGCGATCAACTATCTTCCTGCCGAGGAGCCAGACGCACAGGAAGTTATCAGCCTGATCCGCGCGGAAG
>DATJHX010000055.1:0-3781 GCA_035493655.1 Nitrosospira sp. | reverse complement strand
CCTCGGGCCCATTACGAGGGGACAGGTCCTGAGATCTGGCGGGATACCGGTGGGAACATTACCCATTTTGTGAGCAGCATGGGCACTACCGGTACGATCATGGGTTGTTCCAAATATTTCAAGGAAAAAGATCCTGAAATTCAGATCATCGGGGTGCAGCCGGAGGAGGGCGCCCAGATTCCGGGCATTCGCAAATGGCCGGAAGCGTATCTGCCAAAAATTTATGATGCCAGCCGCGTGGACTGCCTGATGCGGGTCTCTCAGGCGGAAGCCGAGGACATGACTCGGCGGTTGGCGCGGGAGGAAGGGATTTTTGCAGGAATCTCGTCAGGAGGCGCTCTGGCGGCGGCGCTCAAGATTTCCGCCGAAGTGCATAACGCGGTGATCGTCTCGATCGTTTGCGATCGCGGCGATCGTTACCTTTCCACAGGAGTTTTTCCGGCCTGATTGGTTGAGGCTGGCCGGAAAGCGCTTGCAGCGGAATCGCATCCGTATTTCGGGCCAAGGTGCGGAGCTTGCACAATTATCTCTTCACAGTCAAAGCCCAGGGCAGAGGCCCAGGAATTCTGTCTAACTTCGAACCAACAAATGTTTGAGATTTGCCCAGCGTGACCCCCGTACTGGCTTTCGACATCGAAACAGTTCCCGACATAGAGGGATTGCGCAAGCTCCATGATCTCGGGCCGCAGCTTACGCCTGGCGATATTGCCGATATGGCGTTTCAGTTGCGCCGCCAGATTGCTGGCAACGATTTTCTGCCATTGCACGTACAGAAGGTCGTGGCAATTTCATGCGCCCTACGCGACAAGAACGATTTTCGTGTTTGGTCGCTGGGCAGCCCGGCCGATACCGAAGCGGAACTCATCCAGCGATTTTTCGATGGTATCGATAAATATACCCCCCAACTGGTTTCGTGGAACGGTGGCAGCTTTGATCTGCCGGTGCTCCACTACCGCAGCCTGATTCATAGCGTGCAGGCACGCTGTTATTGGGATATGGGTGACGATGACCGCGAATTCAAATGGAACAATTACCTCAGCCGCTACCATACTCGCCATCTCGATTTGATGGATTTGCTCGCGTTGTACCAGCCGCGCGCCAATGCGCCCCTGGACGAGCTGGCAAAGCTGATGGGCTTTCCCGGAAAGCTGGGTATGGATGGCTCCCAGGTCTGGAATGCCTACCAGAAAGGCGAGATTGGCGCGATCCGCAATTACTGCGAAACCGATGTGGTGAATACCTACCTGGTATTTTTACGCTTCCAGCTCATGCGCGGTATTTTGAATGCCGAACAGTATGAACGCGAATGCGAACTGGTGCGTCTCACTTTGAGCAAATCGAGCGAACTTCACTGGCAGGAATTCCTCGGTCAATGGATGTAGGGAGGCATAACATGGCCGCCCCTGCCCATACTCCTCCTGCTCCGCACGCTCCTCATACTCCCCGTACTCCCCCTGATTGCGCTGTCATCGAATCGCTCGATCAGGAAGGCCGCGGGGTTGCTCATGTGGACGGCAAAGTCATCTTTATCGAAGGCGCGCTGCCGGGAGAAGTCGTTACTTTTAACGCTTATCGCAAGAAACCAAGCTTTGAACTGGCCCAGGCCGGGCAGGTTCTTAAGCCGGCATTTGTGCGGGTGGCGCCTCAGTGTCGGTATTTCGGACTATGCGGCGGATGCAGCTTGCAGCACATGGATGCCCGTGCCCAGGTTGCGGCGAAGCAGCGCATCCTGGAAGACAATCTCAGGCATATTGGCAAGGTCGAGCCCGAATTAATATTGCCCGCGATCTATGGAGCTGCCTGGGGCTATCGGCATCGTGCACGGCTGTCGGTGCGCTATGTTGCGCGAAAAAAATCCGTACTGGTGGGGTTTCACGAAAAACGCAGCAGTTTCGTGGCCGACATGCAATCATGCGAAATAATGCCGCCGCGCGTCGCTGGACTGATAGCTCCCTTGCGGCAACTGATAAATAACCTCTCCATTCGTGAGCGCCTGCCTCAGATCGAAGTATCGCTGGGCGAGGATGTAGACGTGCTGGTGCTGCGCATCCTGGAGCCGCTTAATAGTCAGGATGAAACCTTACTCAAGGATTTTGCCGATCGGCATCATATTCAGTTTTTCCTGCAGGCGGGAGGCCCCAAGACAGCCTATCCTTTCTACCCGAAGATCGCGCCGGAACTGAGTTATACCCTTCCTGAATTCGATATTGTGATGCCGTTTCATCCGACCGAATTCACTCAGGTCAACCCTTCCATGAATCGGATACTGGTGAGGCGCGCGCTCAGCTTGCTCGATCCCCAGCCGGGGGAGCGCATCGCCGATCTTTTCTGTGGATTGGGAAACTTTACCCTGCCGATCGCCCGGCGCGGTGTGCATGTCATCGGGTATGAGGGGAGCGCGGCGCTGATAAGCAGGGCGCAGGAGAATTCCAGGCGTAATCGGTTGACGCATCATGCCCAATTCGTGGAAACCAACCTGTTTGAGATAAATGAGGCGTGGATGCAGGGGCAAGGGCATTTTGACAAAATGCTGATCGACCCGCCGCGGGAGGGCGCAATCGCTGTAGTGACGTCTTTGGAGGAGGAAAAGCGCGTGCCCTGGCGGATTGTTTATGTATCCTGCAACCCGGCCACGCTAGCCCGAGACGCAGGCGTACTGGTGCATCGGGGATATTCGCTGAAAGCGACGGGTGTGGTGAACATGTTTCCGCACACTGCACATGTCGAATCCATTGCGCTGTTCGAGAAAGTGCCGGTTTAGAAAAACGGGCAATAAAAACGGCGGCCCAAATGAAAAGGGCGGCACAGCGGCCGCCCTATTTGATTCACACAGCTTGTTCTACTGTTAATCCCTTTCACCCGAGAAAGCCAGCAACAGATGCAGGAGGCTGGTGAAGAGGTTATAGAGGCTGAGGTAGATGCCCAACGTCGCCATCACGTAGTTCGTTTCCCCGCCATTAACGATACGGCTCACGTCAAACAGGATGAAGCCGGAAAACAGCAGTACCGCAACCGCCGAGATGGCGAGTGAGGCCGCCGGTACGGCGAAGAACAGATTGGCGATCGAAGCGATCATCAGCAGGACCAACCCCACGAACAGGAAATTTCCCATGAAACCAAAGTCTTTCTTGGTCACCGTGGCTATCCCTGCCAGGACGAAGAAGATCGCGCCCGTTCCAGCCGCGGCGGTTCCAACGATTTGCGCGCCATTCTTGAAGTGAAGCGCATATTGCAACATTGGGCCCAGCCACCAGCCAGCAACGAATGTGAATAAAAACAGCAAAGCAATGCCCATCATGCTGTTACGGGTTGCGCTTACTCCAAATAACAGACCCATCATGACGGCCAGCATGACCAGCGGCCCCATGATTGGAGATTGGGCGAGAAAGGCAAAATTGGTGCTTACCCCGATCATGGCTCCGATCACCGTGGGAATCATGGTCAAGCCAAGCATCCAGTAGGTATTGCGCAGGACGTTGTTGCGAATAGCAAGCCCCGTTTGCGCGGTCGGGCTAGAGTATCGAAGTTCAGGTTGCATGAAGTCTCCTTGGTTGACTAACTATACAAGCATAAGACTACTCATCTTTACGAAAAGTTGCAACCAATATCAAGGTTGCAATAAGGGTCTTGCTGGAAAAACCGGGCTTAAAGAGGTATGATTCCTCGCCCAGCCTGTGTATGAAATGGAAGCGTGGCCGAGTGGTTTAAGGCAGCGGTCTTGAAAACCGCCAGGGGTTTGCGCCCCTCGTGAGTTCGAATCTCACCGCTTCCGCCACCATAA
>DATJHX010000054.1:0-7522 GCA_035493655.1 Nitrosospira sp. | reverse complement strand
TGGTATGAAGGATTCGCATTTAAATCTCCACTATTTCAGATCTCCACCATTTCGAAATCTTCCTTGCGTGCAGCGCACTCCGGGCAGGTCCAGTTCATCGGCACATCTTCCCAAAGCGTACCTGGAGGAATACCTTCCGCTGGCGACCCTTCGGCTTCGTCGTATATGAAGCCGCAAATGAGGCACATGTAGCAACGGTAAACGCGAGTTTCGGCAGTAGGCATGATGAATGAAAGTAATTTGGGTTAAAATAGCATTTTACGGTATTCGCCCATGTCTCAGCCACCCCCTATTGTACTTTCTTTCGCCGCTACCGACTCCAGTGGCGGCGCGGGTATTCAGGCCGATATTCTTACTCTCGCAAGCATGGGCTGCCACCCGCTATCGGTCATTACGGCCATTACCGTACAGGATACCGCCGGGGTGGAAGATGTCCTGGCGCTTGACCCGGAATGGGTAACGGATCAGGCGCGCGCGGTTCTCGAAGACATGCCGGTACATGTGTTCAAAATGGGCATGCTAGGCAGCGTGGAAATCATTACAGCCATTGCTGAAGTAATCTCCGATTATCCCAACATACCGTTGGTGCTGGATCCGGTACTTGCCTCAGGCCGTGGTGACGAGCTTGCCAGTGATGACATGGTGATGGCCATGCGCGAACTGCTGCTTCCCCAGGTTACCATCATCACACCCAACAGCCTGGAGGCACGGCGCCTTGCGCAGGATGATGAGGATGAAAATGATATGCCGGATTTGAATCAATGCGCCGAGCGGCTTTTGCAGATGGGCTGCGAATACGTGCTGATTACCGGAACTCATGAAAATACCTTGCAAGTGGTGAACAGCCTCTATGGGACCAGCGGAGTGCTGCGCACCGATTCCTGGCGCCGCCTGGAAGGTTCGTATCACGGGTCGGGATGCACGCTTGCTTCGGCAATTGCCGCCGCACTCGCCAATGGCCTGCCTCTGGCGGAGGGAGTATATGAGGCGCAGGAGTATACCTGGCAATCGCTGAAGGCCGGGTTCCGCCCGGGCATGGGGCAGTTTTTGCCGGACCGGCTGTTCTGGGCGCGCGACGAGCCTGATGTTACGGATGCTAACAAGGCAGGATGACACGACCGGCAATCGACGGCTTGTATGCAGTAACGCCGGATATTGGCGACACATCAAGCCTGATCAATATGGCGCAGCAGTGCCTGGCCGGGGGAGCACGCCTGATTCAATATCGTAACAAGACAGCCAGCGCGGCATTGAGATTGGAACAGGCACATTCGCTTGCCGGTCTCTGCCGCCAATTCCAGGTACCGCTGATCATCAACGATCATCTCGACCTTGCCGTCGAGGTCAACGCCGATGGCGTGCATGTGGGAGGGGAAGATGCTTCGATCGTTGAAGCGCGGCGCACACTGGGAGCCGGAAAAATTGTTGGAGCTTCCTGCTACAACCGGCTGGTGCATGCCCTCGAAGCTGAGCGTGAAGGCGCCGATTATGTGGCCTTCGGTGCTTTCTTCGCTTCAGCCACCAAGCCGGGGGCGGTAACGGCCTCCATGGATCTGCTCCGCCATGGAAGGGCAACACTTCACGTGCCAATGGTTGCTATCGGGGGCATTACTCCCGACACTACTGTAGAACTGATACAGGCGGGGGCCTCCGCTGTGGCGGTGAGCAGCGGCCTGTTCGGTGCTCCCAACATTCGGCAGACTGCCGAAAGCTTTGCCGAATTGTTTAAACAATCGTAATTCGATTCTCACACGCATGGGTTATCACATGATCTCTCTTAATCAGCAACTATTTGAGCGCTCTCAAAAATATATTCCCGGAGGCGTCAACTCGCCGGTCCGCGCCTTCAAGTCGGTGGGCGGTACGCCCGTATTTTTTCGACGGGGAAAAGGCGCCTATGTATGGGATGCGGATGACAAAACCTATATCGATTATGTGGGATCCTGGGGACCTTTAATTCTCGGGCATGCTCATCCCGAGGTGATTAAAGCGGTGCAGGCAACCGCTGAAAATGGCTTGACCTTTGGCGCCCCCACCGAAGCGGAGCTGGAAATTGCGGAACTGCTGTGCAAGCTGGTTTCCTCGATCGAGCAGGTGAGGCTGGTGAGTTCGGGAACGGAGGCAACCATGAGTGCCATCCGGCTGGCGCGGGGCTATACCGGCAGGAATCGTATCATCAAATTCGAAGGTTGTTATCACGGCCATGATGACGCCTTGCTGGTGAAGGCAGGCTCGGGCGCATTGACTTTCGGCCATCCCAGCTCCGCCGGCGTTCCGGCCGAAGCCGCTGCCGCCACCGTCGTCCTGGATTACAATGACCTCGCGGGAGTGGCACAGGCATTCAACCAGTTTGGTAGCGAAATCGCTGCAGTGATCGTCGAACCCATTGCCGGCAACATGAACCTGATTGCACCAAAGCCCGGCTTCCTGACTGGCCTGCGTGAGCTATGTACGAAACACGGCAGCGTATTGATCTTCGACGAGGTGATGACAGGCTTTCGCGTTGGATTGGAATGCGCGCAGGGGCTTTATGGCATCAAGCCCGATCTTACGACGCTGGGCAAAGTAATCGGCGGCGGTATGCCGATGGCCGCTTTTGGCGGCAAGCGCGACATTATGCAATGTCTGGCTCCCGTAGGAGCGGTTTACCAGGCAGGTACCCTTTCGGGCAATCCCGTTGCGGTGGCGGCCGGGCTTGCTACATTGAAGCTGGTGCAGACGCCGGGATTCTACGAAAAGCTCACCGCCAGCACCCGGCAGCTTACAGAAGGCCTTGCAGCGGCCGCAAAAAAATACAGCGTCCGATTTTGCGCCCAATCGGTGGGCGGGATGTTTGGGCTCTATTTCCGGGATGAACTGCCGACCAGTTATGCTGAAGTGATGAGCTGCGATCGCGAAGCATTCAACCGCTTCTTTCATGGCATGCTTCAGGAAGGTATCTACTTTGCACCCTCGGCATTTGAGGCGGGATTTGTTTCGGCAGCGCATGGCGATCCGGAAATCAGCAGTACGTTGGCTGCAGCCGAGCGGATATTCGGCGTGTGGAAAGATAAGTAGCGGTAAAGCCGGCAAAACCCTTAAGGGAAGCGCGTCGGAGGTAATTTCAGCATTTAGGATTTCAGGACCGCTTCAGGGTTACGACCTCTTTACTTGTGGCCTGCTTTCTCCGACACGGATTAACGCAAACCGGAAATAAATTCGGAAACCGCCCGCATTTCTCTTTCACTCATGCGTGAGGCGATCATATGCATCACGTTGTTGGGATCCTTGGTGCGCTCCTCAGTCCTGAAAGCACGCAACTGGGCCAGGATATACTCCGCGTGCTGGCCGGCAATGCGCGGATAATTCGGCGGGATACCGACCCCATTGGGAGAATGACAACTGGAGCAGGCGGGTACGCTGGTTTCGAGATTGCCCCCACGATATAACTTTTCGCCCTGTTCCGCCAGGGCTTTGTCCTTCGCTGCTCCAGGCTTGGGTGGTTGCTGGGCATAATAAGCACCGAGATTCTTCATGTCTTCCTCGGAAAGCGGCGCGGCCATGGCCCCCATAATCGGGCTCTCACGCTCCGGTGGCTTGCCCTCCTGCGACTTAAAATTCTCCAGTTGCCTGGTGATATACTCGGCATGCTGGCCGGCTAGGCTTGGATTGGTAGGAATTATACTGTTACCGTCCGGATTATGGCATGCTGCGCAAACCTGCGTCGCGATTTGCTGGCCTTTCGCTGCGTCGCCTTTGGTTTTACCGGTCCCCGGAGCAGTTTCGGCGAAAATATGACTGGATAGTGCCAATGTGGTCAGCACTGCCATGCTGGAAACCAATTTCATGCCCTGCATTCCTGATACTCCGGAGAAAAGTTATAACCATGCCAGTAACATTGTATTTTATCAAGACGATGCCTGGTCCACAACAATAAAGTTCCTGAATTGACGTTCATTACGCTGGGCCGAACCCATGCGCAGCTGGCACTGCTTCATGCAATTGAACCCCTGGAAAAGATATGGGAAAAGATATGGCTACTGCCATTTTCGTAAATCTACCTGTAAAAAATCTTGATAAATCCAAGGCGTTTTTTACTGAACTTCGCTTCAAGTTTAATCCGCAGTTTACCAATGAAGCTGTGGCGTGCATGATTGTGGCCGAAAATATTTATGTCATGCTGTTGACGGAAGAAAAGTTCAAGCTTTTCCTCCCAAGGAAATCTGCGATGCGAGCAAGAGCATAGAAGTTCTTGTGTGTTTATCCTGCGGGAGCCGGGAAAAAGTCGATGAAATGGTTCGCAAGGCTGTCGCCGCTGGGGGAACGACTTGCAGCCAGTTACATGATCATGGTTTTATTTATGTATGGGCAGGGGTTTCAGGATCTTGATTGACGTATCTGGGAGATTATGTTTATGGAATGCAGCGGATAAACGAACGCCAAAAATGCGAGAGTTAGCGTTTGTGTTACGCAGGCGAATGGTTGCCGAGGAAGGGCATGGCCATAGGAATGAGCAAGGGAACAAATAAGGGGAGAGGAAAGGAGAAACTCGACAATTTATTTGCTATAAAAAGAGAGCATCGCCGTAGTATAAAATACTAAAAATGAAAATATTGTTCTTCTTATTGCTGGTTTTCAACGTTGCGCTTGCGGCTTACATTCAGTTGAAATCTGATGCGACTGTCGCCATGCAATTGCCTTCGGAGCTTCATCCGGAAAAAATACAACCGGTTTCCCCGTTTACGACGTGTCTGGAGTGGGGTACCTTCATAGAACCCGATCTGCCGCGCGTCGAAGCGGCGCTTGCCCAGCAGCAATTGAGCGACAAGGTGCTTCCTCAAGCAGCTGGTAGGATTCCGGTCTATTGGGTGCATATCCCCCCCCTGCAGAGCAAAGCTCATGCCGCGCGTAAAATCGGGGAACTGGAAAGACTCGGGGTGACAACTCATACTCACATTCAGGATGACAGTAAATGGAATAACGCCATCTCAATGGGATTTTTTCAAAATATAGAGGACGCGCAGGCCTTTCTCGCAGGGCTCCGAAGCAAGGGGGTAAGGTCGGCCATCATCGGCGCCCGCAATCTCGAGCAAATGAAATTTGTTATCAGCGAGCCGCCGCAGAGCGTGGTCGACAAGATGGTAGAGCTAAAGCAGGAGTTTCCTCACACTGAGCTTGAAACCCTCAAATGTGAAAACCCGAATAATAAGGTTTGATAAATGCAGGTAATCAGTTAAGCGCACTTCCGCTCCGCCCGCCGCCTTACCTGGTGAAACTAGGCGTTCGCTCTCCACATGATTGCATCGTATGCAGCGATCAGACTTTAACTGGTCTCGCTGCTGTTCCCCGATACCCCATATCCCACTTATTATATAGCCAGGGGAGCTCGTGCGTGCTGAGGTCCGGGTCTAAGGGTCTATAGCAGGTCTGTTAGCAGGTCTTGCAATACATTATGGCAACCCCCATCATATAATCCTAAACCCGGCAGTTGACCGCTCACTTTTTCAGTTTATCGCCAGATCCACAAAAACTTCTTGTAATACCTGGTCTTCGCCTTTATGGTGTGTTCGCTACGGGAACGGATTGCACATTTTTTGCGGCACGCGGCTGCGTTGCAACTCCGTGGAATGGAATAGCCATTTCGCGTCGTTGTGCCTTGCCCTGCACCGCAAAAAACGCACGCTCCACCCCGCCCAACTGCCCGATTTAGGATAATTTTTTTCTGTTCTATTTAAAACACTATTTATGACGGTGCCTCTCAAGTCTCAGGAAGAAATAGAGAAAATGCGGATAGCGGGCAAGCTGGCGTCGGAAGTGCTCGATTACATCACGCCTTTCGTCAAACCGGGGATTACTACCGATGAGCTTGACGCGTTATGCCATGATTATATGGTCAACGTGCAGGATACCATTCCCGCCCCGCTCAACTACGCCCCGCCAGGCTATCCACCTTATCCGAAATCGATTTGCACTTCTGTCAATCATCAAGTATGTCACGGCGTACCGGGTGAGAAGAGGCTTAAATCGGGCGATATCCTCAACATTGATGTGACCGTTATCAAAGACGGCTATCACGGCGATACCAGTCGTATGTACTATGTTGGCGAGCCCGGGATTCAGGCCCGCCGGCTTTGCGAAATTACCTATGAGTCCATGTGGCGCGGTATCGAGGAAATCAGGTCGGGCAAGCAATTAGGGGATATCGGGCATGCGATCCAGCACTTCGCGGAAAGCCACGGATACAGCGTCGTGCGGGAATTTTGCGGCCACGGAATCGGCGTGAAATTCCACGAAGAACCGCAGGTGCTCCATTATGGCCGCGCCCATACGGGGTTGAAACTCGAGTCCGGAATGATCTTTACGGTTGAGCCGATGATCAACGCGGGGAAGGCCCCGATACGCCAGATGGCCGATGGCTGGACTATCGTCACCAAGGATCACAGCCTGTCAGCCCAATGGGAGCACACGGTTTTGGTCACCGATACCGGTTACGAAGTGCTGACGCTATCCGCCGGCTCGCCGCCTAAACCTGCTTTTAACGGCTGACCGCATTCTGGCGATGAGCCCTGTAAAGCCTGCGGAAGATCCGCTGGAAAGTTTCCCGAAAAATCCTTTAAACACAGAAGTGATCAAGGAGACCCTCCTTGAGGGCAGGGAACTGTTGCGTCAGTATTATCGAGAAAGCCGAAATGGCTCGGCCTTGCTCAGACGCCATGCGGCACTGATCGATAGCATTTTGCGCCGGGTCTGGCATGAAATGTCGATGCCCGAGTCTATTGCGCTGGTGGCTGTTGGGGGCTGTGGGCGCAAGCAGCTTTTTCCCTACTCCGACGTGGATTTGCTGGTGCTGCTTCCTTCAACAGAAGTTAGCATCAATACGATAAATAGCGCAACCGAAGCGCGGCTGGAGCGTTGGGTTGGCTTTTTATGGGATATCGGACTGGAAGTCGGGCATAGCGTTCGTACTCTCGCCGAATGCCTGGAAGAGGCAGCAAAGGATATTACGGTACAGACCAGCCTGCTTGAGGCCCGTCAGCTTGCCGGACCCCGCCGATTGTTCAGGGAATTTTCGCGTACGATGCAGGCTGCGCTTGAGCCACGCGCATTTTTCATGGCGAAGCAGCTTGAGCAGCAACAGCGTCATGGCCGATACCATGACACGACTTATAACCTTGAACCTAATTTGAAAGAGAGCCCCGGCGGCCTGCGCGATTTGCAGAATATTCTGTGGGTCAGCCGTGCTGGGGGATTGGGAAACTCCTGGCGGGATCTCGCGAAACGCGGGTTCATCACTCATCGCGAAGCACGCCTCGCACATCGCCATCAAACGATCCTGCAAAACCTCCGTATCCGATTGCACTATCTCGCGGGGAGGCGGGAAGACCGGCTGGTATTTGATTATCAGGCTGCGCTTGCCGAAGAACTTGGCATAGCCGCCAAGCCGCCGCGCCATGCCGTCGAAGTCCTGATGCAACAGTACTATCGCGCCGCCAGGGCGGTGACGCAGATCAACACTATTTTGCTGGTCACGATTCACGCGGAA
>DATJHX010000053.1:0-3482 GCA_035493655.1 Nitrosospira sp. | reverse complement strand
TATTTCCATAGGCTTCGGGACAGTCTAAGTATTGGCCGGTTTAGCGTCAAGCCAAGTTGGAAAGCGTCGCCGCGCGATTGCTTGAATATCATGGATATACACTGATTTGGCCTGAAGCCACAGCGCGAATCTTCTCTTCATTGAGCCTGAATGGCGGCTGCTTAACGTCGTCTACACTAAATGATTGACAGCGGGATTGGGCCAATGTTGCGCCTGCATCTCGAGTCACGGGTCCGCGCATGAGTGCGTAACCCCGGATCCTAAATTCCAGCGCCATGGTCAAATACTTCATTTCGAGTCTGCGCCTGCGAGACATGGCTGCCGGGCGGAACGCTGCGCGTCAGCCATACGTTGCCACCGATTGTTGAACCGCGGCCTATGGTGATGCGGCCGAGAATGGTGGCGCCAGCGTATATGACGACATCGTCCTCAACAATGGGATGCCGCAAATTGCCTTTTACCAGAGCACCGTGCTCGTCCACTGGAAAGCGCTTCGCTCCGAGGGTTACCGCCTGATAAAGCCGCACGTGCTCGCCAATAACTGCGGTTTCTCCAATGACCACGCCTGTGCCGTGATCGATGAAAAAGCTCCCACCGATCTTCGCGCCCGGATGAATTTCAATACCGGTCGACGAATGGGCGATTTCGGAGATCATGCGAGCGATCAGCGGAGCGCCCAGGTCATACAGTTCATGGGCGAGGCGGTAATGGGTAATGGCTGTAATACCGGGATAGCAGACCAGTACCTCATCTATGCTTCGCGCGGCCGGGTCGCCTTCGTACGCTGCCTGGATGTCACTTTCGAGCAGGCTGCGTATGTGCGGCAGTCGCTTGGAAAATGCCCGGATAATGGCAGCGGCCTGCTCGCGATCAGTATTATTGGCGGCATCGATCCCCGCAACAAAGCGCAGTTCGCGGCGCACCTGCACCAGCAAATCGCGCAGCGTCACATCCAGCATATGCCCGACGTAGTAATCCACGCTTTCATCGGTAAGATCAGGCAGGCCTAACCGGTTCGGGAAGAGCACAGCACGCAATCCATCGGCAATGCCCACCAGGACTTTGCGGGAAGGCAATTTTGGGGGCCTGTCACGCCTCTGCCGGTCTTCAAGCGATCTCACGCGCAAGGTCCGCAGTTCGGAAACAACGGACTCGATTTCAAGATTTGTTCCTGTCGGCGGTGAATAGCCGCTTTGCCTGATCTTTGCCATTACTGCAGTGATTCCTGAGCATCGAAAACATCGTCGAAGAGAATGGAACTCAAATAGCGTTCTCCGGAGTCTGGCAGGATGACCACGATCGTTTTGCCGGTGTTTTCGGGACGAATGGCGTAGCGTACTGCCACAGCCACCGCAGCCCCGCATGAGATACCGGAAATAATGCCTTCCTCACGCGCGAGACGGCGAGCATAGCGTATGGCTTCTTCATTGCTGACCTGTTGAATGTCATCCACCAGTGACAGATCCAGATTCTGCGGTATGAAGCCAGCTCCTATCCCGGGAATTTTATGAGGCCCGGGTTTTAACGGTTCACCTGAACGGTGTTGAGTGAGTACCGGGCTCGCGGAAGGTTCTACAGCAACCGAAACAATTGCTTTTCCCTTTGTTTTCTTGATGTAACGCGAGACACCCGTTATGGTGCCGCCTGTGCCCACGCCGGAAATAAAAATATCGATGATGCCATCGGTATCGTTCCAGATTTCAGGCCCTGTAGTGCGTTCATGAATGGCCGGGTTGGCGGGATTGTTGAATTGCTGAAGCAATACATAGCGGTCGGGATCGGAACCGACAATTTCCTCGGCTTTGGCTACCGCGCCTTTCATGCCGCGTGCACCTTCCGTCAGAATCAGTTTTGCACCATAAGCAGCGAGAAGCTTGCGGCGTTCCATGCTCATGGTTTCCGGCATGGTCAAGGTCAGCGGTACTCCTCGGGCGGCCGCTACGGATGCCAGCGCGATGCCGGTATTGCCGCTGGTCGGTTCCACCAGTTCCTTCCCTGGCCGGAGCAATCCCCTTGACTCGGCATCCTCGATCATTGCCGCCCCGATGCGGCATTTTACCGAGTAAGCGGGATTGCGCCCCTCGATTTTGGCCAGCACCGTCGCTGAGCCATTCCCCATGATACGGTTGAGCCGGACCAGCGGAGTGTGCCCGACGGACAGCGAGCTGTCTTTAAACCAATGGGTCATCCTGGAGATCTTTCCACATGATGTTTTAATATTTTTAAGGTGAGGAATAAGGGGAAGATACCGCGTCAAGGCTCATTACCGCTCTCCTGATGAGCGAGTGCCTTTGTATATTAAACAGATATTAAACAGCGGTATGGTCAATTGCAACGATCTGAAGGAAATGGCTGAGATGGAAATTCCGGTATTGTGTCCCCCGTTGCTGAGCTGGTCAATCATAAACTATCATAACCTCAGCGACTTATGCGACGGTAGGAGGTGTAATCATCAGGCGGGAAAATCGGGGAAACACCTTGAGAATTGTTATAATGCGATGCTTTCCTCTAATGCTATTTCCCGAATCGGATGGCGTGATCGCATCTTGCGGAAGACCGCCGGTACATTGGACAGAATCTCGGCCCGAAAAAATCTCAGCGTAAAAGAATCTCAGCGTGAACGGAATTGGACGAAATTCCTCGGTCAACGAGGTTTTTGCATACTGGATGAATTTGCATGAATTTTATTGATCTCCCGGCGGGCAAGACCGCTCGGGGCGTCGTGCGCCTGCCTGGATCCAAGAGCATTTCGAATCGCGTATTGCTGCTTGCCGCGCTGGCGGATGGCGTTACTGAAATTCGCGATTTGCTGCTCTCCGATGATACGGCACGCATGTTGGAAGCTCTGCAAGCCTTAGGTGTAACCATCATTCGGGTCGGCAAGGATCATTATCGCGTGCACGGCGTGGCTGGGCGGTTTCCCCTGCATTTCCCGGTTAGTGAAGCCGATTTGTTTCTGGGCAACGCAGGCACGGCATTTCGTCCGCTCACCGCCGTACTGGCGCTGGCGCAAGGCCATTACAGATTATCCGGTGTGCCTCGCATGCATGAACGCCCTATTGGCGATCTGGTTGATGCACTGCGTCAGTTGGGCGCCGAGATCACCTATCGGGGCGAGGAAGGCTATCCTCCCCTGCAAATCAGCCCCGGCAGCATTCATGCGAATGCAATAACAGTGAAAGGCGATGTGTCGAGCCAGTTTCTGACCGGCTTGCTCATGGCATTGCCCTTATCCGCGCCCGCTGCTGGAGAAAAACCAACCATAACAGTGGCGGGAGAACTGATCTCGCAGCCTTATATAGAACTCACCGTTGCCTTGATGGCCCGTTTTGGGGTGCAGGTCGAGCGTGACGACGAATGGCGGCATTTTACTCTTCGGACCGGTCAGCACTACCGCAGCCCCGGCGAGATTTTTGTCGAGGGGGATGCATCCTCCGCTTCGTACTTTCTTGCCGCCGGCGTCATCGCTACAGGCCCTGTGC
>DATJHX010000052.1:0-12413 GCA_035493655.1 Nitrosospira sp. | reverse complement strand
GGAAAGAGGCAAGGTCATCCTGGCGGAATTCGGGTTCGGCGGAAAGCTGCTGCTGACCTTCAAACTTGACCCCACCGTGCCGCGCTTCCTGGCATGGCTCCTCAAGGCGCGGTTTTTGCCCTGGTTTTACTGGCACGGCTTTTTAAAGGGACGCGAGTGGTTCGCCGTCCCACCGTGGCGGATTGATGCGATGGAGGAGCTGTATCTGGTCAGCCTGACGCTGTGAGCACTCGTGGGCGTGATTCTTGGTCTCACGGGCGCGGGCGGCGCCATTATTGCCATGCCGCTGCTGGTATTTGGATTGCATCTGGTTGTAGAGCCGATGCAGCTCCGATCCCTCTGTTCGCGGTCAGCGTCTCGGCGGGGAGCGGGGCGATGATTCCGTGGAGGGCCGGAAAGGTGGGATACCGGCCGCAGGACTGATCGGGGTGGCCGGCGTCCTTGCCGCTCCGCTAGGCCTGCTGATTGCAAAGTGCGTCTCCAATGAGTTGCTGCTAGTAGTATTTGCCCTGGTCATGGCGTATGTCGCATTCTGCATGTTTCGCCAAACCATCTCCAAGGGGCCAACCGAAGAAGCTGCTCGGACCTCCGTGAGCGTCAGTCTTTGCATCGCAGCATTTCTGCTGGGCGATGGGTTTCACCACGTGCCAGGATCTTAAAGTCGGCCTTGATGGGTTTCACTTCGTTCCACCCATCCTATCGTCTAATCGTCTACATAAGCGAAGCGGCGCTACCCCGGATACCTCAACTTCATCCGGTTAACGAAAGGTTCGGATAGCATAAAGTCCCGGTTGCCTGGTATGAATACCTTGCAACTTTGTTCGGTTTTCCCGTAATTCACCTTGAGATTGGCGAATACCGGCGTATCGGCCGGACGTGTAATAGGAATCTGCATTGCACCCGCTTTTAATTTATAGCTATCCGGCAATATGCGCTTGGGGGGAGCGCCGTCAAATTTTGAGACAGCGCCCCGGGTGAGAAAAGAGTATCCCACTTCCGGCTGTGCCTGGGATTGTCCGGAGGCTGGCCCGGTCCAATTGATGTTCAATGTAACGTCTTCACCGCTTTTTGCCTGGGGCGAAGCGTCGCACACAAGCCCCTCGCGTTTCCGCATGCATGCCGCCCAACCTTCCACAGTCTTCCCGGAATCCGCATTTTCCATCGCTGCCTTCTGCATGAAAAATTCGGCTGCTTGGGAAGAATCCGGTTCCGAAACCTTCGAGCAATAACCTGCTTTCCATTGCCTGAATCGATCCTCGGTGAGGGGAAGATTCGATGTGCCCTTTCCCCCCTTTCCCCCATTCGCGCTACCACCCGGCCCGAGGTCATCGAGATTAAATAATCCGTACGAAAGGCCCAGCGATCCGTCATCGCCCGATTGCCGGGCCCGTTTTATTGCATTGCGCGCTTGTTCAAAATCCAGCGAGCATAACTCCGCATACATGACCCGATCCCTAACCCGGGGGTCGATTCTGGAATATTTATTGTAAAACCCATCCATGAGAATATTGCGGCAGATCTCGCCGGCGGCAGTGCTCATTGATAGTGGCAGAATAAGTAGAAAGGGCAACGCATAAGTGAAAATAACCCTGCTTCTCATAGGCATTTCTCCGAGGAGTATCGTTATAAGACGGCTGTAATCAGCATTGTTAGCGATCATACAGACAGAAACCGGAGACAACCATATATTCCTTGATGCAGCGGGCACCCCGTATGGAGCAGCCTGATCCTATCCTTGAAAATAACACTCGCGCCCGGCGCTGACAACCCGAGAATATGAAGATAAAGTTTTCGCTCCACCCGGCCGTTATATGACGCGTCATCTGCCCATCTGGCTCGTCGTTTTGCTCTATGTCGTCTTTTCAACCCTGTGGATTGTAATCGCAGGCTACCTGATTTCCCTCACCCTCGACGACCCAGTATTGCGCAGCCGCGCATACCTGGCGAAGGAACTGATTCTCGTGGCGATCAGCAGTGCCCTGTTCTATCTCCTGCTCAAATTCGGAAGGGAAACAGTCGTTCCACCTAATGTAGGTTTGATTTCTGGACGATCCCGCCTGAACCGGCTGGTGCTCATGTTTCTCTCGCTGGCAATGGTTGCACCCCTGGTGAGCATTGGAATCGTCAAGTTGTATGGTCCGGAGCTGGAACGTGAAGCGTATGCCGATCTGCAAACCATCGTTGACCTTAAAGCGGAGCAGATCGAGCTTTGGCTGGCAGAGCGGCATGGTGATGCAGAAGCAATAGCGGTAAGCCAGGCATTCATTGAACGCGTGGCGGACATGCAGAGCCAGAAGGATGGCCACGTGCGGCAACTTATCCGTAACCGGCTGGATGCCGTGCGAAATGCTTATAGTTATGAGTCGGTTCAACTGCTGGATACTGGCGGCCAACCCTTGCTCGTGTTAGGTGAGCAGCGCAAGCTTCCGGCTGTAACCCAAGCGTTGTTGCCAGTTGCCTTGCGGACCCATCGCATACAAAGCAGTGACCTGTTCCTCGACGAGCATGGAAAAGCGCTGCTGGACATCCTGGTGCCCCTGAGCCTGGAGACGGTAAGCGAACAGCCTGTCGCAGTTGTAATTTTGCGGGCGAATCTTGAGCAATTCCTGATCCCGCTGATCGAGAAATGGCCGGGCAACAGTGTCAGTGCGGAAACCCTGCTGATCCGCAGGACAGGTAAAACCATCAGCTATCTCAACAGATTGCGCCATTCGAAGAGCGCAGCCTCAAGAGGCATGGAGCTGGTCGCCAGTGAGGACCTGTTAGCGACCATTGCAAGCCTCGAAAAAAGTCATGGAACAGTGCAAGGACAGGATTACCGCGGCCAAGCGGTCTTCGCTGCTTACCGACCAATATCAGGTAGCGAATGGCGCCTGATCACCAAAATTGACCGGAATGAAGTGCTAGCCCAGCTTTGGACACTGGTGTTCTGGGTCAGCGTAATAATTTTGCTCGCTGTGGCAGCGGTGAGCATTGTACTGCTGCTGCTATGGCGTCAGCAGCGGCGCGCACATCAACTGGCGCTGATGGTCCACACCGCAGAACAGGACAAGCTCCTCAAATATTTCTATGAGTTACCCTTCATCGGCATGGCGATCACCTCCCCCGAAACCACGCGCTGGCTGCGATTCAACGATCAACTATGCGGGATTCTCGGTTATTCCAGGGAAGAGCTTGCCGAAAAGACCTGGGTGGAAATGACTCATCCGGAAGATATCGAAAAAGATGTTGCCGAGTTCGATCGTGTCATCCGTGGAGAATCGGAAGGTTATGCGAT
Organism: Nitrosospira sp.; assembly: GCA_035493655.1. Lineage (GTDB taxonomy): Bacteria > Pseudomonadota > Gammaproteobacteria > Burkholderiales > Nitrosomonadaceae > Nitrosospira. The sequence continues at coordinate 9,136 of DATJHX010000052.1, read as the reverse complement.
GAACAAACGCTTCATCCGCAAGGATGGTTCCATTGTCATGGCCAATATCGATGTCAAATGTATACGCAGGGCCGACGGTACGGTCAACTACTTCGTCGCCATGGTCAGGGATATCACTGAGCAGGAGCGGCGCAAAGGCGAAATTCTTGCGGCACGGAGTCAACTGCAAGCCACACTCGACGCAATACCCGACTTGCTGTTCGAGCTTGATCTCAACGGCCGTTATTATGCCTATCATTCCCCCCGTACTGATTTACTGGCCGCGCCTGCTGAGGATCTCCTCGGTAAAACGATTTCGGATGTCCTTCCGGCGGATGCGGCAGAGATTGTTTTTTCAGCATTGCAGGAGGCCCAGGAAAAAGGCTTCTCCTCTGGTAAACAGTTACAACTGGAGCTTCCGCACGGAACGTTCTGGTTTGAACTCTCCGTTTCCCGCAAACCTGTCGATGCAGGACTGGAACCTCGCTTCATCGTCCTTGCGCGTGACGTGACTGAGCGCAAGGCGTCTGAACAGCGCATCATCAATCTCGCCCATTACGATCCCTTGACCGGTCTTCCGAACCGTGCACTGCTTGCAGACCGCATGAAGGTGGCGATCAAACGTGCCGCGAGGCAGTCACTCCGGCTGGCCATCCTGTTCGTGGACCTCGACCGCTTCAAGCCGATCAATGATTCGCTTGGCCATGACGTCGGCGATAAGCTGCTCAAGGTGGTCGCGGAACGCATGCAGGATTCAGTCCGAAGCGTCGATACAGTAAGCAGGGTTGGAGGAGACGAATTCGTTGTTCTCCTGAGCGAAATCGAAACCTCGGAGGATGCCGCGCGGGTTGCGGAAAAACTTAACAATACATTGTCGCAGCGTTATGAAATCGAAGAGCATGAGCTGCTTGTGACCGCAAGTATAGGCATCTGCATTTACCCGGATAACGGCACGGAATCCGGTATTCTGCTGCGTAACGCGGATGCTTCCATGTATAGCGCCAAAGAAGCGGGCCGGAACCGCTATCAGTTCTATTCGGAAGACATGACCGCGCGAGCCATCGAGCGACTCAGCCTCGAAAGGGATCTGCGTAACGCCGCCGAGCGGGGGGAACTGTTCCTGGTATATCAGCCGCAGATCGAGCTGGCGACGGGACGCATCATAGGCGCAGAGGTACTGATGCGCTGGCGCCAGCCGCAGCAGGGGTTGATTTCACCGCTGCGTTTCATTCCTGTAGCCGAGGACAGCGGACTCATCCTCACTATGGGCGAATGGGCTCTACGCGAATCCTGCAGGCAGGCGCGGCTGTGGCACGACCGAGGGTTGCTGGAGTGTATCTCGGTCAACGTTTCGGCAGTTCAATTCCGCCAGACCGATTTCGTGCATGTCGTCGAACGCGTGCTTAAGGACTCGGGCCTATCGCCAGAAAAGCTGGAACTGGAGCTGACCGAAAGCGTAGTGATGCAAGGGGCGGAGCCCGCCCGGGAAAAATTGCGCCGATTGGATGCTCTGGGGGTAAAGGTGGCAATCGATGATTTTGGGACTGGCTATTCCAGCCTTTCATATTTGCGGCAGTTTACGGTTGACCGGCTGAAAATTGATCAGTCGTTTGTGCGTGATTTGCCAGGTAATAACGATGCTGAAGCCATTGCCGCGGCTATTGTAGCGATGGGACTCAGCCTCGGCTTGCGGATCATTGCCGAGGGCGTCGAGACGGAAGCACAGGCGGAGTTCTTGCAGCGGATATCGTGCAAGGAAGGCCAGGGCTATCTCTATGCCCGTCCCATGGGTATTGACGAGTTTGAAGCATGGGTCAGCGAACGGGAATCGAGCATGCAGGCAAACAATTCGGGGCAGCCTCAGGCAGGCTGAGCCACACGCAACGGCAAGCTTCCTACAGATTCTATTCCTTGGGTTCAGGATTCTCGGGCTTTTCCTTTGTCACCGGGTTCCGCAATGTGTATCCCTCCTCCTTGGCTTTATAACCGCCGTAGGCCCCCAATGCTCCGCCCGCGAGCAGCCAGCAACCTGAAAGAGCCGGGCCGACAAGCAGAACTACTCCTATATAGAGCAATAAACGTGCTTTCATGAAACCCCTTGTTTTAATTTATTGACATGATAAAAATGAGGAAGCCATGCAAAACTGTAAACGCCGCTTAAATGTGCTGTTAAATGTGCTGGCTTTATCGATTCGGGAATAATTGTATCGCTCGCAATTGTCCAGCTCTGTACGCTTCCAAACATTTGTGGCGAATCATTCGGAGTATATTGGAAGCATTTGAATTAAGGAATTTCCAAGCAAGCCGCAGGAAACAATAAACAATGCCAGGAAAGGCGCCAGCCGCTATGAAAATATCCGAACTTAAAGACGAATTGCTTGATTACTGGGTTGCAAAAGCTAGTGATATGGCAGAGGTGCACGTAGTGGATTCGCACTGTCTCGTCAATGGCAATCGATGGGAACCGTCGGTCGATTGGGCTCAGGGCGGGCCGATCATTGAACGGGAGGGAATAAATCTGAGTCATAGCCTGGAACCGGGATCCGAGCACTGCACGGCGTATATGCGATCAGGCAGACACCGTCAAAAAGGACTCACACCGCTGATCGCTGCCATGCGCTGTTACGTCGATTTCAAATTCGGTGAAGACGTTCTGGATTAAACCTAAATCCGGGCAGTTGGACGGGATGGAGCGTGGTTTTTGGGGTGCAAGGCAAGGCGCAATGACGCGGAATGGCGCGACCGCGAAGGGAGGAGCAGTGCCTTCCGCAAGAAGGTGCGACCCCGCAGCGGGATGCGGCCTCCCCACGTACCATAAGCGTGGTCGGACATTCCCGCCGCTGCCCGATCCCCGCTTCGCGGGGCCCCTCTGGCGACGCTTTGGGGCGCCATTGCAAGGAGTTGCAACATAGCCATGTGCCGCAAAAACCATGTAATCCGTTCCGTAGCGAGGTCACCAAATGGTGAAGGTCAAGTACTGCAAAAAGCTTATGTAGATCTAATGCTAAACTTAAAAATGGGCGGTCAACTGCTGGATTTAGGTTAAAGGGTTTTCTGAATAATCGTACGATTTTGACCGGATACCCGTGCGTAAACTGAAGGAACAGCTAAAGGAACAACTGAAGGAACAGCCGTCCGAGATGCGCGCCACTCGCATCATGGCCGCACAGGCATTTTCGCGCGCGGCAGGCGCTCCGCTCGTGCATGGCAACAGCATCCGCCTTCTCAGGGATGCAAGGGAAAACTATCCTGCCTGGTTTGATGCAATCCGTTCCGCAGAAAAAAACGTTTATTTCGAAAACTATATTATCCGCAGCGATAAGATAGGCCGGCAGTTCGCCGATACACTTATTGCGAAAGCAAAAGAGGGCGTTCGGGTAAGACTGCTGTATGACTGGATGGGAGCGCTGACCGAAACATCGTCCAGCTTCTGGAGATGCCTGCGTGAAGGAGGTGTGGAGGTTCGTTGCTTTAATCCGCCACGATTCGATAGTCCTCTCGCCTGGTTGAGCCGGCTCCACCGCAAATCGCTTTGTGCCGATAACCGGGTTGCATTTGTCAGCGGATTATGCGTTGGTCAGATGTGGACCGGCTACCCCGAACGAGGCATTCCACCCTGGCGTGATACCGGCGTGGAGATACGGGGGCCTATCGTAGCGGACGTGATACAGTCCTTTTCCCGCGCTTGGGCCGAGGCCGGACCTAAAATACCGGCGGACGAACTGCCGCTGCGGGATTCCATTCCCCTTGCCGGCGGGATCGACATGCGAGTCCTGGGCGACAGTGCAGCCACCGCCGGGCTTTACCGGTTGGAGCAGTTGATAGCGGTGCTCGCACAAAAAACACTCTGGCTTACGGATGCTTATTTCGTTGGCTCCACAAGTTATGTCCAGGCGTTGCGAGGCGCGGCAATGGATGGCGTCGACGTCCGGCTGCTGGTACCCGGATCGAGCGGCGATCTCAGATTTCTTCGGCCTATCTCTCGCGCCGGTTATCGTCCGCTGCTGGAAGCCGGGGTGCGCGTATTCGAGTGGAACGGGTCAATGCTGCATGCCAAAACCGCCGTCGCAGACGGCCGCTGGGGACGCGTTGGCTCGAGTAATCTCAACATGGCCAGTTGGCTCGGCAATTGGGAACTGGATGTTGCGGTGGAGAATCCGGGTTTTGCAAATGAAATGGAACAGATGTATCTGGAGGATCTGGATAACGCTACAGAAATCGTGCTAAGCGAGAAAAACCGCGTTCGTCCGGTAGCGCAGCCGGAGCGGCGGGTATCCTCCTCATACAACGGTCCGGGTCGCCGCAAGAGCGGCAGCGCCGGCAGGCTGACCGCTGGCGCCATCCGGGTTAGCAATACCGTCGGCGCCGCCATTACCAGCCGACTTGTCCTTGGCGCGGCAGAGGCCAAGATCATGCTCTTCGGCGGGGTTGCCCTGTTAAGTCTGGCCGTGCTCGCGCTGGTTCAGCCCTTGGCCATGGTGATTCCTTTTTCCCTGATAGCCGGCTGGATCGGCGTCTCCCTGCTGATCAAGGCTCATCATTTGCACCAAATGGAGCCAAATAGGACGGTATCAGACAAGACTGAAGATAAGGTAAAGGAAGATAAGGTAAAGGATAAAGTGGTCGATATTCCTGTTCCCCCACGTGAGCAGGCGGACGAGCGGCCTGACGAATCCGATAACAGGCCAGAGGATGAATTACTCCGGACGCCGGCTGCGGAGAAACGTCGTGATGCAGCGAGCGGGGGTTAGAACAACCTCCCTTCGAAACTGTTCAGATGTTGATTTGGGAGCAGTGGAATGGGTAGGAGCCGAAGCTGAAATCCATAATTCCGATGCGTTGCGCCTCGTTGCACCCAATCTACGCCTAACTCCCTGTAATCCCTGAAACCAGGCGGAGTTTCTGGTTACAGGCACCAATCCAACTGCAGGGGTTGATAAAACTTGGCCATGAACGAGTCCCGCACGCATTAAATATCAAATCATGGCTCATGACCAGCAATGTTCAGCCGCTGGCGCCTGATGATCTCATTGGCCAATTGTTGAAATTGCTCCCGCGCTTCATGCTTTATGAACACATTTCCTAATAGAGGGGGTACCCTCATACCAGGAATAAAAACCGCGTGGTAGGCGATTCGCGTATGGCTTCCTTCCGATAATAACTCGGTCGTCTCTTCCATTTTTCGCATGCTTCCGCTGATCATGCGTTCCTGGATCCTTTTGAACGGAGTTAAATTGATCTCGCGTATCGATTCAAATGAAAAGCTCAGGATCCCGTATTTCGAGATCCCCTTTTGCCAGACGTGCAGACTGTTGCCTGTCCTACTGGTAATTTTGCTGGACAAAACACCTGCGTTAAAGCTGGCCAAGTTCTCAAAATCCGTGAGTACAGCCCAGGCCTGCTGAGGCACAACCGGAACAATAAACTCCACATCCACGGTAACCTGTTCACTATCATGCTTTACTTTGACCGCGATGTCATCGTTATAAGCTGTTGCCGCCTGTTTAACAGAAATAAGGGTCGGTATTTTTTCATGCTTCTGTTTTTCTTCTTCAGCCAGAACCATATTGCCCACAAACAGGTTAAAAAAAACAGCAAACGTAATACACAACCGTTTCATAGGGATCAACCCCCATTTCAGATGGGTCTTCTCGGTTCCGGCTCCTGCCGGAATTAGCTATCCATTATTCGATCAATGGCACGCGCGCCCCTCCCCTTCATATCAGAATATCGGCGCAAACCAACCGTCCCTTCCAGAGGAGCGACAAGGCGGGACGACTTAATCGATGCGTGGATCACGCATCGCAAGCTATCCACGCGGTTGCCAAACTAAAACCACTAAAACGTGAAAATCATGATTTTCAGTAATCCTGATGCCCACTCCGGGTTTTGCAGATCAATCCGCCGGACCAGGATTATACGAACAGAATTTTCTATCCGTGTAAAGGGTTTTTAATGCGATTTTCAGTCATTACATTGGGAACGGAAGGATTATCATAAGCACTATACAAATCTCAGGAGATTTTGATGGGACTATTTCATTCCCGAGCCGACCCAACGCAAGAAAATCAGTCCAGCGCCGCCGCGCGCAAACCCATCCAAAGCCCGCTGACTTTAATCATGACGATCCGCTCGCCTGAAGACTTCCAGGCTCTAAACGCGCGTATCCACGAAATCCAGTCGGCTCCGCCGGGGAAAAATCCCATCCGGATAGCGCTCGACAAGCTCAGGATCGTGCATTTTGCACGCTTTGTATTTCTGGAAAATAATACCAGGCTGGCAATCATCACCACTTATGACGGAAGTTTCGACGACTATCTCAACGAGTTCATCGATGAGATCGGAGATGTTTTCAATGCATTGCTCCAGCACATGAAGGACGCCCCGCCGCTGCCCATCCAGAGAAATCGCGATGCTTTTCGAGAGTATGTAAAAGCCAACGACTTGGGCGGTATTGAACCTTTCTACAGTGCTTACCCGCAAGCGACCGTGCTCGATATCCAGGCCGCGCTCAACGAAACGTGATGACCCAGACCTGATGGCCCTGCTGAACAATCTTCAATCAACCCTGCCAGTTGACGCCATATTTCAATTTACCATGATTTCAAATGCAGATCTTTGCGGCGGTTGAACGTTAACTATGCCTGACCTGCCGCACGCAGACATCCAGGGGTTTATTCTCCGCACGTATGCGATGCCCATCCTGCGGGTGTTCGCTCTGACTATTAGGGAACCTCGGGCGGCCAGACGGTCTCTGGGAGAGGTCGTCAACGACAATGCTCAGGGAATGGATGCGCCCCAACTGGCCACCGCTACGGACTGGACGGTAAAGCCTTCTTATTGCCTGAATGTCGGGATTACTTATAGAGGCCTTGCCGCGCTCGGGCTTCCGGCTTCATCGCTCGCGACGTTCCCTGAGGAATTTGCAGCAGGCGCCCCCGCCCGTGCCGAGCGGATCGGAGATACCGGCGAAAGCAGCCCCGGGAAATGGAAAGATCAGTTCGCTAGCCCCGATCTTCATATTCTGCTTTTCCTCTTCGCCCAGGCCGATGACGTCCTCGAGCGGATTACCGGCCAAGTAAGGGCAATGTTTGTCCAAAACGGGGCGACCGTTGAATTGTCCGTCCACGACGCGCGCAGCCTTCCTGAAAGTAAAGCGCACTTCGGTTATCGGGATGGCTTTGCACAGCCAACCATCAACGGAGGACTGCCACCATCGATGCCGGACGCGCTTCCCCAGGCGCCCGCTGGAGAATTTCTTTTGGGCTATCCAAGCCAGTATGCTGACTTCAGCTATCCTGTTCCCGAACCTGCTGTGCTGGGCCAAAATGGGAGCTTCGTGGCATTTCGTATTCTTGCCCAGGACTGTCACGGCTTCGAACAATTCCTGACGCAGACGGCTCGCCAGACAGGGCTCGACCGGGAGTTGATCGCTGCAAAGCTTTGCGGCCGCTGGCGCAATGGCGTTCCCCTCTCCCTTTCACCGCATGCTTCCGGCGACGAGATTCCTCTGGATAAACGCAACATTTTCGACTACATTCCAAGCAGTAGCGTACCGGATGCATTTGATGATACACGCGGGTACCGCTGTCCCCTGGGTTCACATATCCGCCGGATGAACCCGCGCAGCGCTGTTGTAGCCGGAGGCGGCGGCCTGAAACATCGCATTATCCGTCGCGGCCTTCCGTATGGCCCTCCTTACAATCCGGAAAAACCTGATGATGGCATCGAGCGCGGATTGCTGGGCCTGTTCATCGGGGTAAGCCTCAAAGATCAGTTTGAATTTCTGATGTCCGACTGGGCCAACAAAGGGAGCTTCGCACCCGGACTGCGCGATACGCGGGACCCCGTCATTGGCGATAATTCGGACTCTGGAGCGGCATTTCTTATCCCTGTGGAAGGTCAAAAGCGTCCCATCGAGCTTTCCGGACTGTCGCGTTTCGTAACCTGCCGTGGTGCGGCCTACTGCTTCCTCCCCAGCGCTACCGCAATCCGTTACATTGCTTCTCTACCCTGACCCAGGCGCGCGGCTGGCGTGCCGGCTGCCGTGCCCGGCGCGATTTTCACATTTCCTGCTGCCGGTAGAGGCCTTCCGCACGTAACTCGCCAGCTTGTTTCAGGAACCCCATCAACCCCTCTCTCCCATTTTGCGAGAGAGGCGGGAGAGACCTTAGCGCATATAGCATGCTGGCTTGAGGCCTCGGAACCTTATAAACTCCTCTCTCCCATTTACGGGAGAGAGGTCGGGAGAGAGGGAAACGAAAGCGGTTTTCAAGCGGCTTAGGTTATAGTGAGCAATAACTGATCCCCAGTAAAAACAAATTATTAGCTGAGGTTCCTGGATAGGAATTCGGATTCGATAAAATTCTCTTACCATCACTACCATAAGGAGACTCCCAATGGCGCGAATCGGAATTGCAGATCGATTAAGGGCACTGGCATTTATTTGTATGCTGCTTCCCGCTGCTGCGGTAAAAGCCGAGCTTATCGGAGAGGTCGACACCGCTTTCCGCTGGCTGGGAAGGGATGATCGCGTGGTAATCGAGGCTTACGACGACCCCAAGGTGCACGGCGTAACCTGCTTCGTTTCCCGTGCAAGAACAGGGGGCTTGAAGGGGACAGTGGGCCTGGCCGAAGACAGGGCCGAGGCATCGATCGCCTGCCGCCAGGTGAGCGAGCCGCTCCACTTCGCGGAGAAACTCCCCCTGCAGGAAGATGTATTTACCGAACGCATGTCCATATTATTCAAGCGGCTGCATATCGTCCGCTTGGTGGATCCTACACGCAACACGCTCATCTATCTGACCTATTCGGATAAATTAATAGAAGGAAGCCCCCAAAACAGCGTTACCGCCGTTCCAGTGCCACATCGAAATCCGATTCCTGTCAAATAACGCGGCTAGGCGTTGTATTGCAATTAAATATAGGAATGAGAACCATTCACTTACGTACGCTACCGTACGGACTCATCGGCAGCTAATCAATAAACTCTTTTGTTGACGCCGTAAGTATGCCGGAAATACCAAAGCATACATCCGCATTCGCCCAGCGCCTGCGGCGCCAGCCGAAAGTAATCAAAAACCTAAATCAAGTCCGAAGGAGGCAAGTAAATGGAAACAATTTTTCGCAAATCACGATTCACCCTGGCCATTGTTGC
>DATJHX010000051.1:0-7545 GCA_035493655.1 Nitrosospira sp. | reverse complement strand
TTCATGTAACTAAAAGGTTGGCGAACTTCTAGTGGATTGTGATCATATCCATCGCGCCCACAATCTCGCGCCCAGCTCTTTCAGGCGGGTGCTAATCGAACGGTCCCGCCATTTTTCAAGGGTCACAAGCCTGGAAGATTCGATATCTTTATCGAACATCGCTTTCATTTGTGCACCAAACTCTTGCCCAAGGACCACCGCGTTGATTTCCTGGTTAAGTTCTGCGCTGAGCCAGTCGAGATTGGTTGAGCCTACAGTGGACCAGACTCCATCGATAAGCGCGGTCTTGGCATGCAACACAGCGTCCTCCCGCTCATAGATCTTCACTCCCGCGCTCAGCAGTTCATCGTAGTAGGAACGTGAAGCGTAAAAAACCAGAACCGAATCGGTCTTGCTGGGCAACAGCAAGCGCACGTCAACGTTGCGGCGGGCGGCGTGCTCCAAAGCAGTCAGTAGCCTTGGATCAGGCACAAAGTATGCATTAGTGATATACGCGTAAGTTTCGGCATTATTGATTGCCGACAGCAGCGTAATGTAGATGGGGTTGAAGGGGTCATCAGGCGAGCTACTGAGGGCACGCACCACTTCATTCCCTTTATGCCCAATTCTTGGGAAAAAGGTTTTCGGTGCCAGTGGTTCTCCATTCTGCTTTTCCCATGTCGCCAGGAACAATCGCTGGTATTCACTGACGATTGGTCCTTCCAATCGCAGATGTGTGTCGCGCCAGGGTTGATTATCTTTGGTAGGAGGTTTCGATCTGAATGACCCGCTGGAATACACGCTGCTGATGTTCACGCCCCCAACGAAGGCGATCTGGCCATCCACCACCAGCAACTTGCGGTGATCACGACCCACCTGCCATTTCTTACGGAGTGCCAGAGGGTTAAGAGGGTTAAATTCCAGAACCTTGATACCACTGTCTCTCAGTGATTGGAAGAATTCCGTGGGCGTGTTGCTCGAGCCAACACTGTCATAAATGAAATTCACCTGTACGCCTGTCTTTTGCTTGGCGATCAACACAGCCGCGAAGCGGCGGCCCACCTCGTCGTCTTCAATGCTGTAGGTTTCCATGTTGATATGGTCTTTTGCGTCTCGTATCGCCGCATACATCGATTTGTAGGTAGTAGGGCCATCAATCAGCAGTGTTACATTGTTACCCGTTACTAACGGGCTTCCTGAAATCTCGTCAACCTGCGCAAGATGTCTATCAAAGATATTTGTTTTCGCACTACCGTTTTTGAGTCTGCCTAGAATTGCTTTGCTTTCCTCTACGGAAAGCGTACCGCGCGCCCCATCGACCTGCACGGGGCGGTTTGTATGCGCGGTTTTATCCGGCAATGGCAGCGAACTACAACCGGCAAGCAATACTACCCACACTGTCACTGCAAATTTCCGGCCCATCATGTGTTCAGCTTCCTTTATTATTTGATATTAGCAATCAGGTTGATTGGAACAAGCTCCTTAATGAAGCTTTACATCGCGAAGGTTAATAACCATTATTATAACATGGGATTAAGCCTGCAGGATTCAGAGGTGGATCATGCAAAAATCATTCCAGCACTTGCGCATCAGATAGTTATGAATAGAACCACTAGCAAGTGTGAAAATTTTCGACATACTCATCTGATCCATACTTATATGCAGGTCTGTTTGTGATTGCATTTTCGCCCGTGACAATTGCTCAGTCGGAACAAGTCCGCGAACAGGTTCAACAACAGGTCGAGCAGCGGCAACGGGAGCAGAGTCAAGGCGGTGAAGAGGTTACCGACCTTAAAGCTCAATAAAGCGAGCAGACTGAAAACCCCACCATAATGATGGAAGAAGAAAAAAGTTGCGTGGGGAGCAGCTAATTCAGCAACAGAAATACAACAACAGGAAATAGAGGAACTTGCTCAGCAAGATATGTTGCAGCAGGTTGACAAGGAATGGGCTTGCAGGTGCGATCGGGAGATAAAAGCTGGACTACCTCTTCCTGGTGATATTGCTTCCAGTTCAAACAAACTTCGGGTTGTCCACCCTCAAATTTCCCAGCAGATGGCATGAGCCAGTCGCTTGGCAATCAGATGCTTGACGCCGCTTTCGGATTGCCAGCCGTGCACCGTTAAAAATGGTGAACCAAAGCGCCTCTGGGCACTACTCCCGGCTCGTGGCGTTCCACAATATGAGATCATCCCCGCCTCATCCTCAAGCGTGGCGAACATGACTTGGGCGCGGGTTTCCAGGACGCTGGCAGCAGGTCACGCGCGGTAGTCCGGGCCAGCCGTTCCCCCGGACGTTATCCACTTCACCGCCCAACTAACCCGCATTTCTCACACCTTTGATTGCCATGAGGTTGGGGATGGGGTAATACGGTCTGTCGGAATGCTGTAACTGGTTTAATCGAAGGGGCGGCAACGCGAGAGGCTTATTTCTGATGCAGGGGCGCAAAGCGTACTGTGTTTGGGGCAAGGGTGATGTGCTGTGGGGTTTTCCTGGCGACGCAGCGCCTCACAACGTGACGCGATGGTTCATCGGGCGGAGTTTAACGCTTGGAATCAGCCGGGGCGAAGGCGTGTCTGCGCCAGGCGCCATTCATCTTGATGGGGGTGGCGGCTTGCCATGGCAATGTGGATACGGCGCACGCTCGTGCGTACCTGTGCACCGATTTTCAGGAGTTTCAAGCGCAGACTGGCGCAGGTGGCATTGGCCAGCGCGGTGCCGTGCAGGCCAATGCGACGCAGCGCGTCCAGCATGATATAGGCGAAGGAAGCAAACCACAGCCGCAACTGGTTAGCGTGCATGGTTGCAGTGGAGGTGCGGTCGGCGAACAGATCGAGCTGGCACTCCTTGATGCGGTTTTCCATCTCGCCGCGGGCGCAATAAAACTGTTCGTAGAGCGCCTGTGCCGACCAGGCATTAGCTGGCAGTGAGGTCACGATAAAGCGCGGGTTGGCCTTGCCGGGCAGATGCTCGGCTTTGCCCACGATCCGGCGTGCGCAGTTCCAACTGTCCCGGGTTCGATAGCGGAAATCGCCAAACCGCCGCTCGGGCTGGCCGCTGACAGCGCAGGCTTGTTGTGCCTCGGCCATCTCAGCGGCAATCTGCGCCTTGAGACGGTCATTCTTGGCCAGCCCGAAGACGAAATCGACCTGATGCGCTTCGCACCAGCTCATCAAGGCATCAGGCGCAAAGCCCGAGTCGGCCCGCAGTACGATGCGCACCTTGGGCCAGTGCCGGCGGATGCAGCCAACGAGGCGCTCGATCTCTTCCACACTGCCAGCCGAGGCGTCGGTATTGGCATGGCGCAGTTTGGCCACGAGCAGATGACGGCCGCAGAAGATGTAGAGCGGCAGATAGCAGTAACTTCCATAGTAACCGTGGAAGAAGCGCCCTTCCTGGTTGCCGTGCAGGGGATCATCGGTTGCATCCAGATCGAGCACGATCTCCTGTGGAGGTTCTGCATGGGCCTCAAGGAAGCAATCAACAAACAGTGTTTCGAATGCGCTTGCATCATGAGCGATCTTGCGATAGCGGTTGGCCTGCTCGGGCATGGGCGCATGTTCGAGCCGGTTCAGCGTGGATTTGCCCGCCAGTGGCTCGCACCGCTTGCGCCGCGCCTGCAGCTTACCCGCCAACGCCGCCATCACCGGATCACTGCGCAGTTGATCATGATCGTTCAGATCCTCGTAGCCCAGCGCAATGCCGACAATGCGCTGCATCACCAAAGTCTGGACCGAGTGCTCGATCAATTCCGGATCGCGCCCATCCTGAAAGCACGCTGCCACTCGTTCGGTTAGCTTGAGTACCTGATCGACACCTCCAAGAAGGAGCGCCCCTGCGTCCGAGCTGATCCGTCCGCCGTCGAAATCCGCCACCACTTCCCGTGAACCAATACGTCCTGTACGAATCATTTTTCCGTTACACTGTGTATGCATCGCGGCATCTTCCTTTCATGAGTTAAGCCGTTCTCGTAAAACAACTTTCTCATGATTTTGGCCGCGATGCACCTACTATTTGTGAGAAATGCGGGCTAAGATTCATTCTGGCAGTCTTGCCTCGCTGTAAGGCAAGCCGATACCCCGGACAAGTAAGGCCGGCGCTGGCACAATCCAAAATCTCTTCTTCTCTTCTTCCTTGCGCACGCGAGTAATGGTCGCAGGGCCTCTTCCACCTGAGCATTTCCTCTTACGATGTAACTTCTCTATCTTGCCTGTTTCGATCCGAGCTGGACGCTATCCAAAAATAGCAGAACCTGCGCCACCTCAGGGTTAAGAACAGCATAACTCCCATCACAGCCGAGCTTGACAAAGATCACGCTCTCATCCATGTATAAGTAATTGCGCTGGCAGAATCAGATAGAGATCGTGCGCGTGTTGCGGTTGATGCAGCAGCTGCTGGCTGGGATTGCCATTCCGACAGCTGAATTTTTGGAAGGATTTGATGGCAACGAAAACAGAAACGATTGAATCAGGACACGCTCATGTGTCAGTGGGCATCGTACTTGCGCTAACGATTCTTGTAAGTGCCTATTTGCTGTTCCAGGTCCAGCCGCTGATCAGCAAATTTATCCTGCCCTGGTTCGGGGGGAGCCCGGCGGTCTGGACGACCGCCATGCTGTTTTTTCAATGCCTTCTCTTCTGCGGATACTCTTACGCTCACTTGGTTTCACGGTTTTTATCGATCAGGCAGCAAACACTTATTCATATAGCGTTGGTGATCTTTGCCGCGTACCTGGCCGCTTTCATCATACCTGGTGAACACTTTAAACCCACCGGCACCGAAAGCCCGGTTTGGCAGATTTTATTACTGCTTGGCAGTTGTGTCGGAATCCCATACTTCTGCCTGGCCACGACCGGGCCCCTTATCCAATACTGGTTCAGCCATGCCTACCCCGGTAGGTCACCCTACCGGCTGTATTCTCTGTCGAACTTCGGCTCATTCCTGGCGTTGCTTTCGTTTCCTTATCTTTTTGAACCTTTCTTTGAGTTACCGCAGCTAGGCAGTTATTGGACAATCGGGTTTTGGATCTTCGCGTCATTCTGTATTGCAGCTGCGTTTCAGATGCTTCAGCGAAGTTCATCGTCTTCTTCCGCTGATCACTACTCTTCCTTTCCGGCAGGAAGCATCCAGTCTGACTCCCTTGGCAAATGGCAACGCGTAGGCTGGGTTGCCTTGCCCACCCTGGCTTCCCTAACTTTTATCGCGGCAACAGACCGTGTAAGCCATGATATTGCCCCCGAACCGCGATTGTGGATCACAATGCTCAGCTTGTATCTGCTGACATTCATCATCTGTTTTGATCATGAGCGTTGGTACCGCCGCCGTCTAGCGGCCATTATGTGTTTGCTGACCATTCTTATCCTGGCTGGTAGGCATGATATCCTCGACGGGTTGGGATTGGACTGGAAATTTGGCGTAAGCGAGGTTCGCTGGACCCATTTTCTTGCCATGTTCCTGATCTGCTTCATGTGTCATGGAGAACTGGTAAGGCTGCGCCCGAAGTCGCGCGATCACTTGACCGAGTTCTATCTCTGGATGTCTTTTGGAGGTGCTTGCGGCGGGTTATTTGTTACACTCGTGGCCACCAACCTGTTTGACGACTTTTACGAATGGTCGCTGTGCCTGTTGTCGGCTATTGCCTTGGGCACCTATATATTGGTTTCGCCGCCAAAGGCCATGCTACAGGAGGCTCGAAATAAAAGTGCAGCTCGGGTTAAACAGCTTCTCTCGGGTGCGGCCGGGGTACTGATTGCCGGTGTTGTGTGTTTTTGGCTGGATCCTTTCCAGTGGAGACAGCATTCCTCTCCCGAGTTTGAAGATATTTTTCTTTACGGCAGTCGCAATTTCTACGGAACCGTTGCCGTTGAAGAGCGGATACACCGCACAGATCCTTCGCAAAGCTACCGCCTGTTATATAGCGGGCAAATCGTTCACGGTGTTCAGTTTACTAACACTGCCAAGCGCACGCTGCCAGCCTCGTATTATTCCATTGGGAGCGGGGTCGGCGAAACCCTGGAATACGCAAAATCAAAGTATCCGAAGATGCGAGTGGCCATTGTCGGTTTGGGTATAGGAACTTTGGCCACCTATGCGCGAGAGTTAGATCATTATGATTTTTACGAAATCAATCCCAAGATGATTCAGATTGCCAACCAATGGTTCGATAATGTGCGTCAATGTAAGGCCGGCACGAAGGAAATGATCCTGGGTGATGCACGCCTGAAGCTGGAGCAAGCACCTGGAGATGTGCAGTATGACGTTATCGTGCTTGATGCGTTTTCAGGTGATTCAGTTCCCATCCACCTGCTCACTAGGGAAGCATTTGAAATTTACCGTAAGCATCTAAAGCCACACGGATTCATAGCGATTCACATCACGAATCGGTATTTGAATCTGTATCCGGTGGTCAAACGCCAAGCCGAGCACCTCGGAATGCGCTTCCGCAATAAATTCCAATCTGCCGAATCCAGCCGTTTGATCCGCAACAACCACTACTTCATCATTACGGACGATGCCGAGTATTTGGCCCTTTTCCCGTCAGTCAATCGGCGCTACTTTGACGACAGCGGCAGTCTCATTCGGAAGGATGATCCGAATATTTCCAACGTCCCGTTGTGGACGGATCATTTCAGCAGCATCAACCCGATCGAGATCCGCAATTGATGGGAGGGCCATAGCGAAGCGAATTGCGGCATGTTTGGATTAGGCCTTATGCAGATTTTGTCGCGCGATCGCCCGAAGCACAGGGCGAGGGACCCGCGAAGCGGGATCACGCGGCGAAGGGGATGCCGCGACCGGGTTGCTAAACTTCATTACTTCAATACCGCACCCTCCAAGACGCTGCTCCGCCGCTGCGCGGTCGCGCTTTGCTTATTGGCGCCCTAACTCTTCTGGCTGGTTGGTTTGGCTTCGCTGCATCCCTTACATGACTGCTGTCTTCGGCAGGTTCGTTTTCATTCAACCCAGCCACAAAGAAACGATGGTAGCGAGATTCTACGGTCAAACAAAATTCCGGCTGTCCACCGCGAGGCTGCCCAGCAGACGGCTGTGATCCACCAGCCGCTTGGCGATCACATGCTTGACGCCGCTTTCAGATTGCCATATGCCATGTACCGTCAAAAGCCGTGATCCCAGTGCCTCTCGGCGCTGCTTCAGGATGATGGGATTCCACAATATGACATTGATGATCCCGGTCTCATCTTCGAGTGTGACAAACATGACGCCGTTGGCGCTGCCCGGGCGCTGACGACAGGTGACGATACCTGTCGTACGCACCAACCGGCCTGGAGGGCAGCTATCCAGCTCCACCGCAGAGCGCAGATTCATCCGGGTCAGTTTTGGTCGCAGCAAGGCAAGCGGGTGCCTGCGTAGGGTAAGACCAGTGCTATGGTAATCGGCGAGAATTTCCTTCCCCTCGGGCCCAGAGGGAATGACTGGCAGTGCCTCCTTCACCAAGGCATGGCGCATCAGGTCGTGTTGCTGAACGTGTGGCGCGACCGCCCATAAGCTCTGGCGCCGGTGGCCTGATAGCGTATTCAGCGCATCGGAGCTTGCCAGGGCGCGAAT
>DATJHX010000050.1:0-7362 GCA_035493655.1 Nitrosospira sp. | reverse complement strand
CTCAATCCCGAGCTGATGATTCGAACCGGCGAGCTGCCGCTTGAGGATTGCGTCGCCCAGGTAATTGACTACCTTCAGCAGCGTAGTATCTTTAACGGCATGAGTGGCGCCGGCCAGGCAACCATTCACAAGTGATTCGAGCTCGCGCATGAGAGATATCCTCGTTACCCTGATCGTTTTCGGCATGCTGCCCAAAATCTTCAAGTACCCGTATGTCGGTGCGCTGATGTGGGTGTGGATCAGCGTGATGAACCCCCATACGCAGGGGTGGGGATTCGCCACGTCGTTTCCTTTTGCCGCAATCATTGCCGCAGCCACGCTCGCAAGCCTGCTTATGAACAACAAGGATCCGAAAAATTTGCCGCGTACTTCCGTCACCTGGATCTTCACCGCTTTCGTGCTCTGGATGAACGTGACGACGGTCTTTGCCATTTATCCGGAAGCTGTGTACGACCAGTGGAACAAGGTCATGAAAATCATGCTGATGACTTTTGTGACGCTGATGCTCATCAAGACAAAAGAGCATCTGCAGCTTCTTATCTGGATCATAGCTGTTTCAATTGGCTATTACGGGGTGAAGGGGGGGATTTTTACTATAAGGGGCGGCGGGGTAGATATGGTCTGGGGACCCCAGGGTACATTTATCGCGGGAAATAACGAAATTGCCCTGGCGCTCATCATGACCATCCCGCTGATGCACTACCTGCAGACGGTTTCTCGTGATGCAAGGGTGCGTCACGGTTTGACAGTCGCAATGATCCTTTGCGCGCTTGCTGCGCTGGGCTCGTACTCGCGCGGCGCTTTCCTGGCAATCGCAGCGATGGGTTGTTTTCTCTGGCTAAAAAGCCAGCACAAGCTTCGCATCGGCTTGCTGTTTCTCCTTGCCATTCCGCCGGGGATTGCGTTCATGCCTGAGAAATGGGCCGAGCGAATGGACACGATCAATACTTATGAGGAGGATGGCTCCGTTCAAGGACGCTTCAACGCCTGGTGGATGGCGTACAACCTGGCCAAGGATCGGCCTATTTTGGGAGGAGGTTTCGAGGTTATCACGCCTGAGCTTTTTCAGCGTTATGCTCCCAATCCAACCGATCTTCATGCTGCACACAGCATTTATTTCCAGGCGCTCGGTGAACACGGCTTTATTGGCCTGGGGCTGTATCTGTTACTGGGGCTGATGACCTGGAGGACGGGGTCATGGATCATTCGCAACACCGCAAAGCATCCGGAGTACCGATGGGCTGCCGATCTGGCGACTATGATCCAGGTAAGCCTGATTGGATTTGCCGTAGGAGGAACATTCCTCAGTCTGCTTTACTTCGATGTGCCTTATTATCTGATGACGGCAATGGTTGTCACCCGGGTTCTGGTGGAAAAGGAGTTAAAAGAAAAAACCTCTTCGACTAAAGATACGGACCCTGTTAAATCTCAGTTCGGGCGGCTAAATCCCCCTCAGTCACAGCCAATTACCCGTGATTCGGGGTAGCGGGTATGGAAATTCGATGGATTATTTCATGAGATGTTTCGCTAACAGGTTTTTCAGCACATTTTTTTGTGCATTTTTCGGTGCCTTCCCCGGACCGATATATGCCAGTGCTTGAGTCGCGTGCTGCGGAAGCCTCGCTCAAGCCTGACCCCCGTTGGGCTTCATGGCCGAGCCGGATGTTCCTGAACCTGTTTTCTCCCGGGGGGCGGAATGGCCGGTTATCGATATTCGCGTATCACCGGGTGTTGCCTCATGCGGACACTTTGTTTCCCGATGAGGGTGAAGCGGAGAGTTTCGATCGCCACATTGAGCAGCTTGCGGGCTGCTTCAACGTAATTCCCCTTTTTGATGCGATAAAGGGTCTCGATCGTGGAACGCTGCCTGCCCGGGCCGCATGCATCACCTTTGACGATGGTTATGCCGACAATGCGGAAATAGCATTACCGATCCTGCAAAAGCACGGCGTGCATGCAACCTTTTTTGTGGCATCCGGCTTCCTGGACGGTGGCCGCATGTGGAACGATACCGTGATCGAACTGGTCCGCCGCGCCCCGGGCGTCATGCTCGATCTCAGCGCGGTGGACCTTGGGCGATTTGAGATCGGGAGCGTCGTGCAGCGCAGGCAGGTCATCGATCGCTTGCTGGGCGAGCTCAAGTACATGCCGATGAAATCCAGGCAGGCGAGGGTGGAGGCAATGTGCGCGCTGGCTCCCGTCGTTCTCCCCGGCAATCTGATGATGACCTCGGAGCAGGTCAGGGCCTTGCATCGCGCCGGAATGGAAATTGGCGGCCACACCGCCAGCCATCCCATTTTGGCAGGGATGGAGAATGATGCGGCTCGTGCCGAGATTGCCCAGGGAAAGGAAATGCTTGAGGAGATCGTTCGCGCGCCGGTACGTCTTTTTGCCTATCCAAATGGAAAGCCCGGGCAAGATTATCTTTCGGGCCACGTCAGGATGCTCAAGGAGCTGGGGTTTGATGCGGCGGTTTCAACTGCTCATGGAGCAGCCAGGAGGGGCAGCGATCTGTATCAGCTTCCGCGGTTCACTCCGTGGGGCCGGGGATTGGCGCGTTTTACCCTCCAGATGGCTCAGAACATGCTTATAACGCCTGAAACCGTATAATCGGAAAAGGAGGCGGCATCCCTCCGCTCGATTCACTGGCGGCTCCATCGGCAGGGCACGCAGCATCTGTCATCCTCCATTGCTGCTGATATTTATGCACAACACAGTTTTTTTACCGAAATTTGGGACATATTATGGAACGAGCGATTACCGCATTTGAAGTAGACAATGAAGGAGAGCCGATAGCGATTCTGGACTGCGGGCATCCCCAGCACGTCCGGCACAAGCCCCCGTTTATCAACCGTCCCTGGGTGACTTCGGAAGAGGAACGCAAAAGCATGATTGGAAAAAAGCTCAACTGCGTTCGCTGCGACAACCAGGAATTGCCCGCCAGCTTTGTCGCATACAAGCGGACAGCGGAGTTTACGGAAACTACGGTTCCGGACGCGCTGAGAAAAGACCACTCGACCAAAGCCGGCGTCTGGGCCAAAATCAATGTGCTGGAGGGGAAATTGCGCTATCGCGTGCCAGCATTGAAGGTGGACATGGAACTGTTCCCCGGGAAGCTGGGAATTGTTGTGCCGGAAGTCCTGCATAACGTCGAGCCCCTCGGTACTGTTCGCTTTTTCGTCGAGTTTTACCGGGCGCCCGACAAACAGTAAAATCGGCGGCAAAAACCAGACGCCCCTCCCCGCTTGTGAGGGAGGGGCGGGGGGAGAGGGCCTGCTGAGGTTCCTTGGCAGCCAGGCGTACTTTCGATTCCTGCTCCGGATGGCGAGCCGGCAACGGGCAAAAAACTCACCGGACCGAGAGGCATCATTCAAATTAAGGTTACCTGAATGTGTTTTTGCTGAGCACTTTCCATTGACTGCCGAGCCTAAGCAGATTAAAATCCGCGTGATTTGAAATACGGCCGCTGGATATCAGTAGCCGACTTACGATCAACATGGATTTTCGCCTTTTCGGATGGCCCGGAAGAAGTATCGGCAGGGTCGCCGCCAGGGAATAAACATCAGGTTTTCCGAGAACAATCAAGTCTTCCAGGAACAGAATTCAAACAGGCTCAGCGGTAGGCTGGGTCGTGCTGGACCGTTTGCTTCTGATTGACGCTAAAATATGCCTTGGATAGGAAACAGGCCGGTGCGCATTGTCATGCGTTGGCAATTGATCGCCACCCTTGCGATGGTCTTGATCCTTGGCCTGATTTGGGGATTTCACGGCGCCGCCTCGGCATTGCTTGGGGGATTTGTCAGTATTGTTTCCGCTGCGGCTTTTGCGGCGGTCATTTCCCGTAATCGCGGTTCCACCGCTGGCGCCGTACTGGTTACGGCGATCAAGGCCGAAACGGTCAAGATTGTCCTCATGATCAGCCTGCTCTGGCTTGTCATGACGCTTTATAAAGACGTTGTTGCGATCGGGTTCATCGGAACGTTCGTGCTCACCGTCCTGATTTTCGGAATGGCGTTGTTCGTAACGGATGACGCAAAGCTTGCGCGGCACAGATAACGCGATACGGATAATTTGCGCGGCTCGGATAGTTTGAATAGGTAAACAAATGGCATCAGGCACAGAAGTCACTCCAACTTCCTACATGTCCCACCATCTGACGAACTTGACCAGTTCGATAGGCGACGGCGCATTCTGGACATTGCACGTCGATTCGCTCGTAATGGCGCTGCTGACCGGAATCGTCACCTTCGGCTTCCTGGGATGGGTGGTGCGCGGGGCGACGTCCGGGGTTCCGGGCAAGCGTCAGGCGTTTGTCGAGTTGGCCGTCGAGTTTATTGACGAACAGGTCAAGAGTACATTTCATGGCGACAGGCATGCATTTGTCGCGCCTGCCGCGCTGACAGTGTTCATATGGGTATTCATGATGAATGCCATGGATTTCCTGCCGATCGATATCATGGCGTGGATATATGACAAACTCGGCCTGCACAACTGGCGCAGCGTTCCTACCGCCGATGTGAATACCACGTTTGCACTGGCGCTTTCGGTCTGGCTGTTGATGATTTTTTTCAACATAAAGGTGAAGGGACTGGGCGGCTGGATACATGAGCTGATATGTTCCCCTTTCGGAAAGAATCCCCTGCTATGGCCGGTCAATATTCTCTTCAACCTCGTTGAATACGTTTCCAAGCCCCTTTCCCACGCCTTGCGCCTTTATGGAAACATCTATGCTGGAGAAATTATTTTTCTGCTGCTCGGCATGTGGGCGGCCACCGGCTTGGCCGGTACCGTGTTCGGAACGCTGCTCGGAGCCGGATGGGCCATATTCCATATTTTGATCGTCACCCTGCAGGCATTTATCTTCATGATGCTGACGGTCGTTTATCTTTCCATGGCGCACGAATCGCACTGATTCGGCGCCGCCGCCTTACCCCTTATTTATTACGCCTTACTTACCCCTTACTATTCACTACCACGAGAGGAAAAACGAGATGGACAATTTGCAATTCTTGGCGATGATTCAGGCTTACACGGGCATTGGTATCGGCCTGATGATCGGCCTTGGCGCTGCCGGCGCATGTATCGGCATCGGCATCATGTGCAGCAGCTTTCTGGACGGCGCCGCACGCCAGCCGGAAATGATTCCGACCCTGCAAGGCAAAGTGTTCCTGCTACTCGGGCTGATCGACGCCTCATTCATTATCGGTGTTGGGCTGGCGATGCTTTTCGCGTTCGGCAATCCGTTGCTGGCTGTTATCAAATAATTGCGCGTATACGGCGTCAGGGATTAGCCATGAATATCAACTTCACGCTTATTTCTCAGGCAATGGCGTTCGCCATATTCATCTGGTTCACTGCCAGGTTTGTGTGGCCTCCATTGATGCGCGCAATCGAGAACCGGCAGAAAACGATTGCCGATGGTCTGGCTGCGGGTGAGCGGGGCAAACACGAGCTGGAGCTTGCGAGTCAGCGCTCCGCGGAGGTTGTGCGAGACGCCAAGCAGAGAGCGTCCGAGATCATTGCCCAGGCGGAAAAACGCGCCGCCGAAATCGTCGATGAAGCCAAGGGCGCGGCGAAAGGAGAAGGCGACCGCATTCTTGTGGGTGCAAGGGCGGAGGTCGAGCAGGAAGTATTTCGCGCACGCGAAGCGTTGCGTCAGCAGGTTGCTGAGCTCGCTCTGGCGGGCGCCTCGAAGATTCTTCGCCGGGAGGTGGATGCAAAGGTCCACGCCGACCTGCTCGCCTCCATCAAAGCGGAGCTCTAGGCTATGGCTGAAGTCCGTACCATCGCGCGGCCGTACGCCGAGGCCGTTTTCCAGTTGGCAAAAGCTAAAGGTGAACTGTCCGCCTGGTCCGATATGTTGCAGCTTGCGGCAGCGGTGGCTTCAGACCAGCGTATTCGGGCGCTCATTGGTGACCCTAAATTTCTGCCCAGGCGCTTGGGCGAGCTGATTCTCGAAATTTGCGGCGGCAAACTCGATGACGAGGGTCGCAACTTCATCCTGCTGCTTGCGGAAAATGGCCGGGTTGAAATATTGCCCGAGGTGAGTGAATTGTTTGAGGAGCTTCGGGCCCGGTACGAAGGGGTGCTGGATGCAAACATCATTTCCGCGTTTGCCATGAGCGAGGCGCAGTTAAAGGATCTGGTCAATGACCTCGAGGCCAGGTTCAAGAAAAAAATAGAACCCAGGGTAAGTATCGATCCGGAATTGATAGGTGGCGTGAAAGTTGAAATGGGCGACGAAGTGCTCGATGTCTCGATACGGGGCAAGCTGGAAGCCATGGCTGTTGCGCTCAAAAGCTAGGAGTTATTAGAAATGCATTTAAATCCATCCGAAATCAGTGAACTGATCAAAAGCAGAATTGAAGGGCTCGGCGCAACCGCGGAAGTCCGCACGCAAGGCACGATTGTTTCAGTGACCGACGGCATTGTGCGTATCCATGGTCTTTCAGATGTGATGCAGGGCGAGATGCTGGAGTTTCCAGGTAACACCTTCGGTCTTGCACTCAATCTTGAGCGCGACTCCGTTGGCGCGGTCATTATGGGTGAATACGAGCACCTCAGTGAGGGGGACACTGTCAAATGTACCGGCCGTATCCTGGAAGTGCCAGTGGGAGAGGAATTAATAGGACGGGTAGTCAACGCGCTGGGCCAGCCGATCGATGGTAAAGGTCCGATCACTGCCCAGCGTTCGGAGCCAATCGAAAAAATTGCGCCCGGTGTGATATGGCGTCAATCGGTGAACCAGCCGGTGCAGACCGGACTCAAATCCATTGACGCCATGGTTCCTATTGGCCGCGGCCAACGCGAATTGATCATCGGCGACCGTGCGACCGGCAAGACAACGATCTGCATCGACACCATGATCAACCAGGCCCGGCTGAATAAAGCCGCCGAAGTGGCCGGCGACAAGGACTACCGGCCGCTCTACAACATCTACGTGGCGATCGGCCAGAAACAATCCACCATCGCACGGGTCATCGCGGTTCTGGAAGAAGCCGGGGCGATGCCGTACACGATCGTGGTGGCCTCCCCGGCCTCGGACTCCGCCGCCAACCAGTATCTCGTGCCGTTTGCCGGCGCAGCGATGGGCGAGTGGTTCCTGGATAACGGCATGGACGCGTTGATTGTTTACGACGACCTGTCCAAGCAGGCTGTGGCCTACCGGCAGGTGTCGCTGCTGTTGAAGCGGCCTTCGGGTCGCGAGGCGTTTCCCGGCGATGTGTTTTATTTGCACAGCCGGTTGCTCGAACGCGCCGCGCGCGTCGGCGAGAAGTATGGGAACGGCTCGCTCACGGCGCTGCCCATCATCGAAACGCAGGCCGGCGACGTGTCGGCCTACATTCCGACCAACGTCATCTC
>DATJHX010000049.1:0-30733 GCA_035493655.1 Nitrosospira sp. | reverse complement strand
GCGAAAAGACGCGCCAGCCGTTTCTATCATTGAACCGTTCGGCGCGCATGCCGATAGATAAGTCTTTGAAAAGGTCGTAGGTCAAGTGCGTATTGACGCTATACCATTCGGCATTTCCAATCTTGTCTGCCAGGTTAATTTTCGCGGCCCAGCCATGAGTGTGGTGCACAACCAGATGTGTTTTAGGCGTGATCCTGTGCTGCAACACGGCGCTGTACATGAGCCACGGCTGGTTCGTCGCCGTCTCTCCATAGGTGCCGCCGATGTTGGCTGAAGTTCTTTTATCGTCGCTGGTCCAGTTAACGCTGGCCAAGCCGCCCCAGTTATCCAACGGCTTATCGAAACCCCCATCCCAGCCGCCAGTGGCGCTGCCCGTCGTCGCGCCCGCTATGGCGGACCAATTCGCGTTGACCGTATAGTTGCCCATCAAGCCGGTGTGGGTGAAGGGCTCACCGCTATTCAGGATATAGGCATGGGTATAGAAAAAGTTATCGGGCGCGGGAACCGTCTCATAGCCTAGTGGAGTATAGAAATGACCGGCCTTGATATTGAGGCCATTCCCTATGGGGACGTAGGCTTCCAGATAAGCCTGCGGAAGGGCAATGCCGTAGGTACGGGTCGATTTACAGCATAAGTTGAGATCCCAGTTGCCCCTCTGCGAAGGCTCGCCGGTATTTTCGTCAAATGCGGAAATTCCGAATGCCTGGGTATAAATGGCATCGGTACCAAAGAAAAAATCGAACCGACCCCCTACACCCCATTCCGAACCTTCCGAAGGTACCGCACGCTGCAGGAACAAGTTGAACTGATTCAACTGAAACTCGTTCGCGCGATCGGCAAAAGTGACGGCGCCATTATATCCGTCAGAGGGATTATTCGCGTTGTAAGTTATGCCTCCGTTAATCCAGCCGCCTACCTCCATACCACTGTCTTTCCAAAGCGAGGTCAAGCTGTTCGCATGCACGGTGCCTGAGCCCAGAATGATCAATAACAAGAGCCTCAAGGCGATCATTATTGGTTTCGCATATTTCGAAATAAGCCCGCTGCACGATCGCTTATTTATTGGTTTCACCTCCGCGCCGCTGAACCTGTGGCACGCTCCGTACGATTTAAAGTAAGGGACCAGCACTCGCAGAAAGTCGCTATTTCTTTCTGGAGGCGCCCTTTTCAAATTATTTCCCTCCTACAACGGTTATTGAAAATGCCATCGTCTCCTACCCCAGAAATAACTTGTAAGCCGGATTATTGCTCTCGTCCCAGTAATGATTGTCGAGCTGGTTGAGGAAAGCTTTAAAATCCGCTTTCTCTTCAGGCGGCACCTCGATCCCGACCAGCACGCGGCCATAGTCAGCGCCATGGTTGCGGTAATGGAACAGACTTATATTCCAGCGATGGCTCATGCTGTTCAGGAATTTCATGAGCGCTCCGGGCCGATCTGGAAACTCAAAACGGTAGAGGAGCTCATTCTTGATTTCACGGGCGCGCCCACCTACCAGATGGCGTATGTGCAATTTGGCCATCTCGTTGTCGCTAAGATCCAAAGTGCATAAGCCGCTTTTCTCCAAGTCATTGATCAGGCTGGCAGCTTCCTCGCGATCACGAACCGACACGGCGACAAATACATGTGCTTCCTTGGGATCGGCGTAACGGTAATTGAACTCCGTTATGCTCTTCGCTCCCAGCATGGCGCAAAACTTCTTGAAACTGCCCGGCTCCTCGGGAATGGTTACAGCCATTACGGCTTCGCGGTGCTCCCCCAGTTCTGCGCGTTCGGACACATGACGCAGACGGTCGAAATTCATGTTCGCCCCCGATGCGATTGCAACCAGACTCTTGCCATGTATGCCCTCGCGCTTGACGTATGCCTTTGCCCCGGCAATGGATAGCGCGCCTGATGGCTCAAGAATTGCCCGGGTATCCTCGAATACATCCTTTATAGCGGCGCAGATGGCGTCTGTATCCACCAGAATAATTTCATCCACCAATTCACGGCACAGGCGAAAGGTTTCCACGCCTACCTGCTTCACTGCAACGCCATCCGCAAACAACCCGACTTGCGGAAGCCTAACCCGGCGTTTCTTCAACAGTGACCGGTACATGGAATCCGCATCGACGGGTTCGACGCCGATCACCTTGATTTCGGGATAGAGTCTCTTCACATACGCTGCGATGCCTGAGATAAGTCCACCTCCGCCTATCGGCGCAAATATTGCATAAATGGCGCCGGTATGCTGGCGCAGGATTTCCATTCCAATCGTACCCTGACCGGCAATGACGTCAGGATCATCATATGGGTGTACGAACGTGGAATGATGCTCTTCGGCAAATTTCAGTGCATGCGCATAGGCTTCGTCATAAGAGTCCCCATGCGTCACTACGGTCGCGCCACGTGCCTGCACCGCCTGCATTTTGATTTGAGGCGTGGTGACGGGCATTATGATGGTCGCCTGGCAATCAAGCCGTTGTGCTGCGAGCGCCACCCCCTGCGCGTGATTGCCTGCAGAGGCTGTCACGACGCCGCGCTTGAGTGCCTCGGAGGGAAGCTTGACCATTTTATTGTACGCGCCGCGCACCTTGAATGAAAAAACCTCCTGCATATCCTCGCGTTTCAGAAATAGCTGATTGTTTAACCGCGCAGATAGGTTTGGTGCGAGCTCCAGCGGGCTTTCTACCGCGACATCGTAGACCTGTGCGGTAAGAATTCTTTCGAGGTAATTATTTCTCATCTGATTCGGCATATTCCCTGCTTTGGAACAGGATTTTAACATGCCAGGAAACATCTAACGTCGAGCTTCGTTGTTAAAATTGGCGGATAGGGTTATCCTGTAAAGAAATTTATCCTTTATCCTTGAATTAACCTCCATGACGCAAGACGAACAAAAACGCGCGGCTGCCCAGGCCGCCATTCAGCATGTGGCAAGCGGTAGTATCGTAGGCGTGGGGACAGGCTCAACCGCGAATTATTTCATAGACGAGTTGGGGAAAATCAGGCATAAAATCGAAGGGGCGGTGGCAAGTTCAGAAGTTACTGCCGCGCGTCTTCGCGCACAGGGTATCGAAGTCATCGATTTGAATAGCGTCGATCTATTGCCGGTGTACGTAGACGGCGCGGATGAAATTACCGAGCACCTGCATATGATAAAAGGGGGTGGAGGGGCGCTGACGCGGGAAAAAATCGTCGCGGCGGTAGCTAAAAAATTCGTCTGCATTGCAGACCAGAACAAGCTCGTCAGGGTTCTTGGAAAATTTCCATTGCCCGTAGAAGTTATTCCCATGGCGCGCAGCTATGTTGCGCGCGAGATAACGCGTCTCGGAGGTCAACCGGTACTACGCCGGGGTTTCACCACTGACAACGGCAACGTGATCCTCGATGTGTACGGAATGCAGATCTTGAATCCGGTCGAACTGGAAACGGAGCTCAATCAGTTAACCGGTGTGGTGACCAACGGCCTGTTCGCCAGACAGGGTGCAGATATATTGCTTCTAGGCACCGACAACGGCATTCGGACAATCGTCGCCTGATGCTGGCAGCAATATAATTGTCATAATCCATAAGTAATATTTTTAGATTCGCCGGATCAACGGATGCGATCAAAGGTGTGTAATGGCAAGTAGCGAACACATATCCAAACAGTTTGATGCAGACCTCGAAGCCGTCCGCACCCGCGTGCTGCACATGGGCGGATTCGTGGAGGAGCAGATCGAGAAAGCCATCGAGGCACTCACCAGCGGCAATGATAGCCTGATCGAAAACATTATTGCCAATGACCATCGCGTCAATGCAATGGAAGTATCAATAGATGAAATTTGCAGCCAGATCATAGCGCGGCGCCAGCCGGCCGCCGGCGATTTGCGCATGATCATGACAGTGATCAAGACCATTACTGACCTGGAGCGCATTGGAGACGAAGCGGAAAAGATCGCGCGCATGGCCAAGCTGATCTACGAAACCGACCGCATGCATATGCCGCGCTTCATCGAGATCAGGCACGTGGCCCACATTGCCATGGAGATGCTGCGCAAATCTCTGGATGCGTTTGCCAGGCTGGATCTGACAGCCGCTGCGCAGGTTGTGCGGCAGGATGAGCAGGTGGACGAAGAATTCCGCTCCATCATGCGCCAGCTCATCACTTTTATGATGGAAGATCCGCGTAAAATTTCTACCGCGCTGGAAATCCTGTTTATAGCAAAAGCAATCGAGCGTATTGGTGACCACGCGAAGAACATGTCCGAGTACGTGGTTTACATGGTAAAGGGCCGGGATGTGCGCCATGTAACGGTTGAAGAGATCGAGCGCGAAGTAAGGGAATAGCGCCGAGCCCTGAAACATCTTCGGCGAGAGCCAGGTTTACAAAAGACCGATAGACCAGGCGAGATTGTCCCCAGATTTCCTTAATTCGGATTCGTCTGAATCGGATTCACCTGAATAGCCATGCTCGCATACTCCACACTCGCAGCGGTAGACCTGGGCTCCAACAGCTTTCGTTTGCAGGTAGCACGAGTCGTGGGCAGACAGATATATCCGCTCGACAGTTTGCGAGAAATGGTGCGGCTTGCCGCCGGCCTGACCGCTGATCGCCGGTTGGATGAAGAGTCTCAGGTGCGGGCACTGGATTGTTTAAGGCGTTTCGGTGAACGGCTGAGAGGATTTCCTCCCCACGCCGTCCGCGCGGTTGGCACGAATTCGCTCAGGGTTGCAAAAAACGCAGCGGTGTTTCTGAAAAAGGCCGAGGCTGCCATCGGATTTCCTATCGAAGTTATCTCCGGGCACGAGGAAGCACGGCTGATCTACCTGGGTGTTGCCCACGGTCTCCCTGCTTCCATTAATAACAGATTGGTAATGGACATAGGAGGCGGCTCCACTGAATTTATCATTGGCCACCGGCTAAAGCCGATCAAGCTGGAGAGCCTCTACATGGGCTGTGTCAGCTATAGCCGGAGCTTTTTTCCGGACGGAAAAATCACGCGGGCAGCGATGCGCCGAGCAGAGCTTGCCGCACGCGGCGAATTGCAGGCGATTGCTTCCGACTTTACAGGGGAACATTGGCAGGAAGCGTTTGGCTCATCCGGCACCGTGCGTGCACTGGGTGATATCATAACCCTGAACAAGCTCGGCAGCGACGGCCATGAAGGTGACATTACCGCAGAGGGGCTGGAAGCTTTTCGCGACTATCTGCTCAAAGCCGGCGATGTCAGGAAACTGGAAATTGCCGGGCTGCGTGCCGACCGGGCGCCCGTAATTCCCGGCGGCTTCGCCATCATGTCCGCTGCATTTGCCGAGCTGGGCATCAGCCGCATGTCCCAAGCGATGGGCGCACTGCGCCAGGGCGTACTCTACGATTTGCTGGGGCGCTTTCATAAGCATGATATGCGCGAAATTACGGTCAGGCAGTTCATGCAACGCTACCGGGTGGACTCTGCCCAGGCGGCACGCGTGGAATCGCTGGCCCTGTTTCTGGCGCGGCAACTGCTGATAAATGCTGCTGACGAAGCGGAAAATTCCCTGCATATTCTCTCGTGGGCAGCACGCTTACACGAAGTTGGCATTTCGGTCGCACACTCAGGTTACCACAAGCATTCGGCATACATTCTCGGCAATGCCGATATGCCCGGTTTTTCCAGAAGAGAACAGGAGCGCCTGAGCGCACTCACGCTGGGGCATAGAGGCGCCCTCACGAAGGCGCGAGACTGTATTACTGATCCCGTCGATTTTGCTCTGCTGTTTGCGCTGCGACTGGCGGCGCTGTTTCACCGCTGCCGCAGCGATATTCAGTTGCCACGGCTGGAAGTGCGCCTGGGCAGCTCGGAGTTTATGCTGTTCATCGAGCCCGGATGGCTGGAACGTAATCCACTGACTGACACAGCACTGTCTGCGGAAATCGAACAATGGGCCGCTCTCGGCTTCAAGCTCCGGGTGAAGTATGATAAGGAAGGGCTCGATTCTTCCGATAAAGCGGCCCGAAGCACCGACGCTTAACGCTTCCCCCAGCGAACCTCTGAACAAATCTCACGCTGGCGGGACGACACAGCTTTGCGGTGATTTGTTTAGAGGTTCCTTAGAGTTTTTTCCTGTTCTCCTTCTTGGCCTTTAACTCATGGCTTCTCATTCAAAAAAAAGATCGGCCAAAGCAGGGTTGCCACCGGGCACGCTGGTCCATATAGGGGAAAAAAAATCTGCGGCTTCTCGCGTTATTCTGATGGACTATGATGAAAGCAGTATGCATGAAATCGAGGTAAACGCTGCTGAACTGTCCAATAAGATCAAGCTCGTGGAGGAAACCGCACGAACCATCTGGATCAACCTGAATGGACTGGGAGATATCGCTATGATGGAACAGATCGGGGCGTGTTTCAAGCTCCATCCGCTGGTTCTGGAGGATATCTTCAACACCGAGCAGCGCTCAAAGATAGAGGATTATGGCGACTATCTTTATGTGGTATTGAAAACCTTCGGCTACGAAAATCATAGCTTGCCCGAAAGACTGAGTTCGGATCAGATCAGCCTGGTGGTAGGAAAAAATTTCGTGCTTTCGTTT
This sequence comes from Nitrosospira sp., assembly GCA_035493655.1. GTDB lineage: Bacteria > Pseudomonadota > Gammaproteobacteria > Burkholderiales > Nitrosomonadaceae > Nitrosospira. Next base: position 24,197 of record DATJHX010000049.1, on the reverse strand, counting down.
CTTGAAACGAATGGTTCCCAGTTCGAGGCAGTGCGTGAACGCCTGCGTTCGGGCAAAGGCCAGATCCGGAAATCGGGGGCGGATTTCCTGATGTATAGCTTGATTGATGCCATCGTCGACAGCTATTTTGTCATCCTTGAACGCCTTGATGAAAAAACTGAGGCGCTGGAAACGGAATTAATATCCAGTCCCCTGCCCAGCACGCTGCATTCGATTTATCGCCTCAAGCGCGAAAATGTTTTTCTTCGCAGATCGCTATGGCCGTTACGCGAAGTGATCAATTCGTTGCAACGCGGGGATTCGCCGTTAATGAGCAGCAATACGCTACTCTACCTGCGAGATGTATATGACCACACTATTCATATCATCGAATCGGTCGAATCACTGCGCGATCTGACATCAGGCATGCTCGATATCTATATATCCAGCATCAGTTATCGCATCAGCGCGGTAATGAAAGTACTTACTGTCATTACCACTATATTTATGCCGCTCACCCTGATTGCCGGCATCTATGGAATGAACTTCAAGCATCTGCCCGGGCTGGACTGGGACTGGGGCTTCTTTACCGTACTCGGGGTCATGGCTGCCATCTGCGTGGGGATGCTTGCGCTGTTTCGATGGAAAAAATGGCTGTAAGCAGAGTTATCAGGGGTTGCGCGGAATAAACCGCTAAAAGGAAGTTGAGGAAGTTTAAGGCGTTTAGGGTGTTTAGGGTGTTTAGGGCGTTTAAAACTCGAACACCTGCCCGCGCGTCAGCTTTTCAGGTCGGAATTCTCCGGCTGCCGCCTGAATTTCCGCCATGGTTGCATCTTCGTTACCAGGCTCCATGTGCGTGACGAGAAAGCGAACTGGCCTGTTGAGCTGTTTTAAACCCTGTGCCAGAAGTTGAGGGCGCATATGACCAGAAAATTCCGCGCCAGCGGTATTGCGGTTGAGGAAAGTCGCCTCGATCATCAAATAGCCGAGGTTGTCTATCGCGTTCAGGGACTCCCAGAATGGCTCATGGTAAGTCGTGTCTCCACTGAATACGAAACTGGCCCTGCCGCTATCGAATTGATAAGCCACTCCAGGCACCGCATGACGAGCCGGCAATGGCGTAATCCTTCTGCCCGCGAGCTCTACTGCATGGCCTACCTTAACAGGACTGAACCTTACATAAGGTTTATCAGGAGAAGGCAGCGCTGTGTAGTCCGGCCAAAGTCGAAAATTGAACACATCCTGTTTAAGTGCAGCAATGGTTTCAGGCAGGGCATAAACAGTTAGCGGTATATTACGGCGTGGCCCTACTGCATCCGCCAGCATGGGTAGTAATGCGGTATGATCAAGATGAGAATGGGTGAGGAACACCGCATGGATGCCGAGCATCTGGCTCAGCGTCAGATCTCCGGCGCCAGTACCTGCATCAATCAGGATGTCGCCATCCAGCATAAGGCACGTAGTCCTCAAATCCGCTGCAATGCCACCGCTGCATCCGAGTACCGTCAAGTGAATGATGTCCTCCTGATTTATATCCTGTTTGTATCCTCTAAATTCCGCCTGGCTACCTGCCCGGACTTGGAGAAACCATTATTTCTCAATAATCTCGATGCCGCCTCCAACCCTGAGTGTTCAACTACAGGGCTCAGGCTATGTCGAAGTAATTGAAGCCGCGCAGCTTTGTGCAGTGGGCGCCCATTCCCATGGCAGAACCTTGATTCCGCGAACACGCGCCCAGAATTGAATCAGGGCGCGCGACAGCCGGGGAACGTCCGGCAACATCCAGATTTCAGAGATGCGCTTTTCCTCGTGCCAGCTTCGCAGCATGAGCCTGATTAGCGCCTCCAGACCCAGAGCGTAGCCACGCATCTGCAAACAAAGGAGTAATCGCGCGGACCCCGGGGTAAGCCAATGAACATAGCCTCCTTCGCAAAATACATAATCGAGCGCATCGAGAAGACTCGAAGGAAAATGGGTCAGCGGACAGTTGCCCGACAACAACAGCACATTAAGTGACGCGTTGGGATAGCGCGAGAAATAAAGATCCCGGTTGCGCCTGACTAGTTGCATATATGATTGCCCCCGGCCAAATGATCCTCCCCCCTTGTGCAGAATGTGCGCGTCAGGATGTACGCCGAGTTGCCAGCCCCGAAGGTTAAGCCGGCGGCCGAGATCCGTGTCCTCATAATAACCGCGGCCGAAGGCAGCGTCGAAGCCGCCGATCTCAAGAAAAACGCTGCGCCGCATAAGGAAGGCATGGCCCCGAAGGCGGTGCGTGCGAACGTAACCGCCGGGCTTGCGTATGTACCGGTCCAGTTTATCCCTGGCATAATCATTTCCGGAGGGAATAATGACTGCAAGCTTTGGGTCAGCCGCAAGCGCTTCGTATAACCGTGGCAGGAAGTTCTCGGTTACTACTGTATCGGAGTTTAGCACCAGCACATAGGGTGCGTCTGAGCGGCTGACAGCCTCGTTCACGGAAGCACCGAAGCCCTGATTCCTGGCTGCATGATGAACATGAAGGCTCTCATACCGCAGGTTATCCAGCATTTCGCGCGTCTCAGCTCCGGACGCGTCATTCTGAACATGGACATATCGTATGGATTGACCGAGTAAAGCCACTACGGATTCGATACAGCGGCGAGTCAATGCGGGAGCGTTATAAACCGGAATCACTACATCGATAACTGGCATGGCTGACATAATGGCTGCGTGGCTAAGGGACCGCTTGAAAAGATAGTCGGAATGAAGATCAATCTCGTTATAATGTCCGATAAAAGAAGGTGGCCCTTATGTCTCATTTTGTCCCTTTTTTACCGTTCACGATGAGTAAGCAATTATTCCGCATTACTCCATTGTTTGACCCAAGTAATATATTCAGACCCGTTCCCAGAAGAAGAAATTCCTTATTGTACACTGGGGAATAGTCATTTAATAGCACAGCTCTTTGCGTTTCTCATCAGGTTACTTTCCCCCCGGCTGAAATCTGCTAAATCTGCTTTAGGCTCTCGCGGAGTCACGCCGCTAGTGGTAGGATAGCGACCCTGAAGATGGCCTTGGTAAACGCCTCGGTAGACCACCTGGTAGGCCGGCAGATTACTGCGCATCCCCAACATAAACTTTGAACAGCCGGAGCATATCCGGCAACCAGGCTGGCAAAACGAACAATGAAGACAATTGCTATGATACCGGCGCGCATGGGATCGTCGCGCTTCCCGGGAAAGCCGCTTGCGAAACTGCTGGGACGCCCCATGCTGGAACACGTCTACAAGCGCGTTGCCCTGAGCCAAGGCGTGGATAGGACCTATATCGCGACTTGTGATGAGGAAATAAGAAATGCCGCAAGGAATTTTGGCGCTCCCGTCATCATGACGGCTGATACCCATGAGCGCGCCAGTGATCGCGTTGCCGAAGCCGTGGCCGATCTGGAAGCCGAGCTCATAGTGATGGTCCAGGGGGACGAGCCGATGACGCGACCGGAAATGATTGATGCAGCTATAGAACCATTCCGGAATGATCCCGAGCTTGGCTGCGTGAATCTGGTGAGATGTATCGACAACAAGGCGGACTTCTACGACGTCAATACCATCAAGGTGGTGATGAATCAAAAGGGTGACGCACTTTATATGTCAAGACAACCGATACCGACCGCGCCAGCGGCCCTGCAGTCCCCGCATTCAGATTTTTCCCATACCCTCGCCTATAAGCAGGTCTGTATCATTCCATTCCGCCATAAAACGCTCCTCGACTTCGCCCGGTTACCGCCTACCCCCTTGGAACAGTTGGAGTCGGTGGATATGTTGCGATTGCTGGAGCATGGTTACAGGGTAAAAATGATTAGAACCAGGTTCAATACGCAGGCAGTGGACACTCCAGCCGATCTGGCCCGTGTCGCGGAATTGATGGAGTCTGATCCGCTGCTAGCCTCGTACTGAGCAGATGCCACACAGTCACTTCAAGTCAAAAAGGTGCAGGTCAATCACTATAAAAACCCTTTATTGATCACGTTCTTAAACTGAAAAATGAGTGGTCAACTTCCCGATTCAGGTTCAATGCAGTTAAAATCAAAACTGGCCCAAAATGCATTAACGATAGGGTCGTGGATTACCTTGGGACATCCCGCGATCGCCGAGATCATGGCCGCAGCAGGGTTTGACTGGCTGGTGCTGGATACCGAGCATAGCGTATTGGAACTCAGCGATGTCCAAATGCTGATCCAGGTCCTTGATGGTCAACGATGTCCCGCAATCGTGCGGCTGACTTCAAATCATCCGGATCAGATCAAGCGTGTCATGGATGCCGGCGCAACCGGGATAATGGTTCCAATGATCAAGACCGCCGCGGATGCCAAAGCGGCGGTACAGGCGGTGTATTATCCGCCGCGGGGGCAGCGCGGCGTTGGCTTGGCCCGCGCCCAGGGTTATGGCGCCCGTTTCCAGCAATACCGGCGCTGGCTGGAGGATAATGCGGTCGTGATAGCAATGATAGAGCACATTGATGCCGTCAATGCCATCGATTCCATTCTTTCCGTTCCAGGAATTGACGCCTACATCATCGGTCCCTACGATTTATCCGGCTCCATGGGACGCCCTGGCGAACTCGATTATCCGGAAGTTCAAACTGCAATAGGGCAGGTGCTGGAGGCTGGGCGCCGCCTGGGTAAATCGGGAGGAATCCATGTGGTTGAACCGGATCGGGATCAATTACGACGCAACATTGAGGCAGGCTTCACCTTTCTTGGTTACGGGCTCGACATTCGTATCCTTGATACCTTGTGCCGCAGCCATATGCAGGATATCAGAACCGCACTATGAATAAGCTCGTCATTTCCACTTCATCGTTCGATGTGAACAATAACGGCGCTCTTCAGCAGTTGATAAAAGAGGGAATGCATGTTGTCCAGAACAGCCATGGACGCAAACTTACGGAAACCGAAGCCATTGCATTGCTAGGTGACGACGCCGTCGGAATGATCGCAGGCATAGAGCCTCTGACAGAACAAGTTTTGCGCTCCGCCAAAAAGCTCAAAGTAATCTCCCGTTGCGGAGCCGGGCTCGATAATGTCGATCTCGATGCGGCAAAGGATCAGGGAATTATTGTCCTTAATACGCCAGAGGCACCTGCTCAGGCTGTGGCTGAACTGGCCATGGGTTTGATATTGACTGCGTTGAGGAACATATGCCAGACTGACCGGTTGCTGCGCGCCGGGCAATGGCCCCGAACTCAGGGCCGCTTACTCGCCGCCCAGCAAGTCGGTATTATCGGTTTGGGACGTGTAGGCCGGCGCGTTGCTCATTTGTGCCAGGCCTTTGGCGCTGAGGTTGTGGCCCATGATTCCTATGTGGCGCAATCGCCTCAAGGCGTGCAATTGGTTTCGTTGGAGGAACTTCTGGGTAAAGCGGATATTGTGAGCCTGCACCTGACTTATGACGCGCAAACTCATCACCTGCTGGATAAGGAGGCTTTCGCCCGTATGAAACGTGGAGCCATCCTGATCAATACTGCCCGCGGTGGCCTCATTGACGAAACCGCCTTGGCGGAAGCCCTGCGTTCTGGCCATTTGGATGGGGCCGCACTGGATGTTTTTGAGCAGGAACCGTACTCTGGACCGTTAATCCAATGCGATAACGCCATTCTCACTTCGCATGTCGGCTCGCTCGCAAGGGAAGCACGCCAGCGCATGGAGCTTGAGGCTGCCGAGAATCTCCTTCACGCTCTGATCAAAGCAGGTGTAGCAAAGGACGAGCCCCTAACGAATGTCTGACGGCACCATGGAAACGGCGATTGTATATGGCGCCAGTGGTTTTCTCGGAAGTCATGTAGCTGATGCATTGTCTGCGGCGGGCTATCGGGTACGCCTGTTTGATCGCCGTCCATCTCCTTATCGGCGGCACGATCAGGAGATGATCGTTGGTGATATCATGAACATCGATCAGGTCACCGAAGCGGCCCGGGGAGCAGGGATTGTCTATAATTTTGCCGCCATTGCAGATATTGACGAAGCCCACGACAAACCGCTGGCTACTGCCGCAATCAACGTGCTGGGTAACATGCATGTGCTGGAAGCGGCCCGTCTGGCTGATGCGCGCCGCTTCGTTTTTGCCAGCACAATCTATGTCTACTCGGAGTCCGGTTCTTTCTACCGCGCAAGCAAGCAGGCTGCGGAGCGGTTTATCGAGACTTATCACGAGCGTTACGGGCTGGATTACAGCATTTTGCGCTACGGATCCTTATATGGCAGACGCGCTGATGCGCGCAACGGCATCTATCGAATGCTGTACGAAGCGGTGGCACGGCATTCGATTACCTATCACGGCACCGGCGAAGCGATCCGCGAATATATCCATGTAGAGGATGCCGCCCGTATGAGCGTTCAGGTGTTGGCGCCTGAATTCGCCAATCGCCATCTGATTCTTACCGGACAGGAGCGCCTGCGCATCAAGGACGTGATGACGATGATTTCGGAAATAATGCCCTGGAAAGTTGACCTGCATTTTGACCAGGCCAATGCGGTGCACCATTACGCGGTAACGCCCTACGCGTTTCAGCCACGCATTGGGCATAAACTGGTGCTTAACGAGCATGTCGATTTGGGGCAGGGGCTACTGGACTGCCTTAGAGATATTCACCAAATCATGCATCACTCCAGTGAAGACGATGAGGCAACACCTTTGGCATCTGATAACAGGGCATGAAAACAGCAGTGTGGGAAGCCATCATTTTCGATTTCGATGGTGTCGTGGTTGAATCCGGGGATATCAAGACACAAGCTTTTGTCAATCTCTATCGGGATCACGGCGATACGATCATGGCAGCGGTGGCGCAGTATCACTGCTCAAACGGGGGCCTGTCGCGCTATCACAAATTCCGCTATTTTCAGCAATATCTACTGAAGAAACCTCCCTTGACACAGGATGAAGAACAGCTTCTGGATCAGAGGTTCTCGGAACTGGTGGTCGAAGCCGTCATTGCCAGTGAGGCCGTGCCCGGAGCGACCGAGCTGATTCAGAGAGAAGCAGCGAGGATACCGTTATTCATCGCATCCGGCACACCGGAAGCCGAGCTTAATACCATTGTGGAACGCCGCGGCCTCGCCTCTTATTTTACGGCTGTACGCGGTTCGCCCGCCCCTAAACAGGCGCTGGTAACGGATATTTTAACAAGCCATGCCCTGGAGCGCGATCGCGTCCTGATGATCGGCGACGCGTTGGCTGATTATCAAAGTGCACAATTTAACCAGATCGCGTTTCTCGGCCGTGTTCGTCCTGGGGATGTGAATCCGTTTCCAGCAGACGTAGACGTATTGCCTGACCTGAGCCCGTTGCTCGTCTGAGTGAGAGTCAAACTGCTCTGATTTAACAACCATTCGGCCGACCAATCAAAGCCGAGCATCATTTCGATGGACCCTCTACAGATTAAGATATGACTGGCATCAAGCATAAATACCCGGTTAAGGCAATTATTCTCAGCGCCGGCCAAGGGCGCAGGCTGCTTTCGCTAACCGAAAACACTCCGAAATGTCTATTGCCGATTTCAGGCAAACCGATCGTCGAGTGGCAAATCGACGCTCTCCTTGGAGCCGGAGTGAACGAAATCAGTGTTGTCACCGGCTTTCAATCCACTCTGGTTGAAACCCTCCTGCAGCAACGGTATTCGCAGCAGTATTTGGGTGGGCAAGTCAATACGATTTTTAACCCGTTCTTTGAGGTTGCCGATAACCTGGCGAGTTGCTGGATTGCGCGGTTTGCAATGGATCGCGACTTCCTGCTCCTGAATGGAGATACCCTCCTTGATGGGTCACTGCTGGCGAGGGTATTAAACTCGGACCCTGCACCTATTACCCTTAGCGTGGATCACAAGCCCGCCTATGACGCTGATGACATGAAGGTTCAGTTGGATGAAAGCGGATGGGTCAAGCATGTAAGCAAGACATTACCCACGGATCAAATCGATGCGGAGTCTATCGGCCTTGTTTTTTTTAGGGAACACGGACCTCAATTGTTCCGCGATGCAATCGAAGCGGCGCTTCGACACCAGACCGAGCTCAAATCATGGTATCTGAGTATCATTGACGCTCTAGCGCAAAAACAGTTGGTGAAGTCATGTTCCATCTCGCAGCATCTCTGGTGCGAGATCGATTTCGCCGTGGATCTGGCAAGAGCTGAAGCGCTTTTCGGTAGGGAGCGGAAAGATGATGTACAATCCCGAGGAGCACCGGCTGAGCTTGTCATGATGAAATAGCAGGCATTGAACAACTGGCCGGAATTATCTGCAATCAAGCTATCAGAGTTTGCCGTTCCTGCTCCAGCCGGCTATCGATACATTTTGGAGCAGCCGGAGGCACGGTACCGGGCGCATGTTTGGCCTCAACAGTACGCCTCAGGTTGAACGCCAACAGTTTTCCCAGCCGCTGATTACCCAGGGGCCCACCCCCTGCCCGCTGAAGAATGTCCAGATCGGGCGCCTTGTTGGCCTCCATTATGCACGGGCCGCTGTCGAGCAGGGCAACGTCCCACCCAATGACTACCTGGTCGGAAAACGCGTTGGCATGCGCACGCTGCACCAGCTCGATCAACTCTGGCCAGCACGGCAGTTTGCGTTTCAGGATTTGCGTCCCCGTCTCGAAATGTTGCTCATACCATCCGTCCCCAGTCGCTCCCCAGGCGCCGCGCGTGCCCCTTCCCAGCTCACCGGTGCAAATGTCGACGCTGGCCGCGATGCCACCGGCATGCCAGTTATCCACGACCGCAGACTTATTGCGTGCCATGCGAAAGACCGCGTTGGTCACTTCATACTGCCCCCGCTCGTTACGGCAGGTCATTACGCGAACCGTGGCGAGTGTCCCATTGGCCAGATCGATTATATCCTTGTGATTCACCAGGCTTGGTTGCACCAGAAAGGCTCTACGCCGCGACTCCAGCCTCAAGCGGCCAAGCAGCTCATCGCGGGTAATAATCTCACCCTCGTTGCGCTGGAATCGCCCGGCGCCAAGGTATTTCCAGCGAGCGGCTTTTGCTCCGCCCTGGCCATGCAGCGGTTTTACGAATAGATCGCACTCAGGCAATCCCGGCAACGCCCAGTCAACCGCACTGATTTCTTCTTGCGCGACATTCAGAAGGACGGGAACAGTCACGACTCCATGCTCAAGACAGCGGGCCCTGAAACGCGCCTTGTCCTTGATCCAGTCGGTACTGCGTTCCGCAGGGACAGGAAGACCACCGTTATTGTCTCGAAGGAAACGGTAGAGCCCCGCTTTGGTTTCGAACCGGTTCAGATACTCGCTGGCATGCAACTTCTTGTCGTCATCATGCAACTCGAAAATGTAATACCACGGGGGGAGAATTGCAAAATGCCTCGCAAGTTCTACCTGTTCGCAGATCTGGCGGAAAATGCCCTTCCCCGTCCGTTTCTTTATGGCCCGGCCGTTGATGGTGGTGAAGACCGCTACCAGCCCGGCAAGTACGAAAGGTGCTAACAATAGCGCCATCCACTTCACAACCCGATCGCCAAAGTTTACCTCGCGCCAAACTTCACGCTGGATACATCGGTGAATACTTGTTGCTGCCGAGCCATCTTCGCGCAATCGGGCGAAGATCCATAGCGCTCCGCTCAAGTCCCGGGTTAGACTATCGAGACTTATGTTGCCGACGATTTTCACTCGCCTCTCCACGTTCATTGCCGCAGTTAGTCAAACGGCAGGAATTTCTTACGCCAATTCCCGACCATCCCAAGCTCTATAGGACAAACAAGCGACCAACCTCCGACCTATATTTAAGGGTTACCTAAAGTCCAATTGCATGATAATACGCTGTTAGATGTTTCTGGTGATGGTAATAAAATAATTGAGTATTCATAACGAGCAAATAGACTGCTTCGACTATAGCATTTACAGCGAAGATTTGCTGGGGGCCAGAAAGGGTGAAAGGAATGATGGCCGTAAGGAATGGTTATAATACGCCGGCAAGCCGCATGCCTGATCGTCCCATGTTAGTTATAAATGATCCCGCAGATTTTGTGCCGGATATTATTCAACCCAAGCCCCAAAAAGTCGTGATTTCTTCGTCTTCCAACACGGTTATCCAATATGTCAACGTTTAACGCAACCATGCTCAAGTTTGGCGCACCCCAAACAATTATTCATCCATATCAGTACTGGAGCGTCATGCTGCGTCCCGCCCAATTGACACTGGGTTCGCTGGTCCTGGTCGCTCATGAGCAGGCGTGCGCCTTTTCCGAACTTAGCCAGGAAAGTTTCGCCGAGCTTCATGAAGTCACTGTACAACTGGAGTCTGCCCTGGTAAAAGCCTTCAGTTACGATAAGCTCAATTACCTGATGTTAATGATGGTTGATCCCGACGTACACTTCCATATTATTCCGCGCTACGCGACATCAAGGTACTTCGAGGGTATTGAATTTAGGGATCCGGGATGGCCCGGAGCGCCCGATCTTGGTCGAATCAATGAAACCAATGCTGAAATCAATCGGCATATCATGAATCATCTCGTATCCTGCTGGCAGGATTGAATCATAATCTCACTACGGGCAATTTCCACAATTTCCATCGGGAAAACCGAGCCATGAGGACTCGGCGCGTCCTCGGCGCATCATTGCAAGTTTATTAGTCCAATTTATTTTTCAGGCCTTGTTCAAGTTGAACATCGCTTAGCCTCGACGGCACGCCTGAGGTTGAAGGCCAGAAGCCTTCCGAGCCGTTCATTGCCCAGCGCGGCACTACCGATCCGCTGAATCATATCCAGGTCAGGTGCTTTGTTGATTGCGATCATGCACGGTCCGCTATCGAGCAGGGCAACGTCCCAGCCAATCACCACCTGGTCGGAGAATGCACTGCCATGGGCACGCCGGACCAGATCGATCAACTCGGGCCAGCAGGGGAGCTTGCGGCGCAGGATCTGCACGCCGGTTTCATGATGTTGCTCATACCATCCGTCCACAGTGGATCCCCAGGCGCCACAGGTCGCACTCCCCAACTCGCCGGTATAAATATCGATGTTGGAGGCGATTCCCCCTCGGTGAAAGTTATCGACAACGACGGTGCTGTTCTGCGCCATGCGAAAAACAGCATTCGTCGCTTCAAATTCGCCTCGCTCATTACGGCAGCTCATCACTCGGATGGTGGCGAGAGTGCCATTGCCAAGGTCGGCGATCTCCCTGTGATTCATGAGCCGTGGCTGCACCAGTAAAGCACGGCGCCGTGACATCTGGCGCAAGCTCTCCAGAACCTCATTTGCGACAGCCTGCTTACCGTCGCTGCACTGGTATTTCCCCGCACCCAGGTAATCCCAACGAAGGGCATTTTTTCCATTCTGCCCATGCAGGGGTTTCACGAAAAGATCAATCTCCGGCAAGCCGGGCTCGCTCCAATCGAGCGTCGTAATCTTCCCCTTATCGACGCTCAGAAGAGCAGGCGCCGTGGCAATGCCAAATTTACGGCAGCGAGACATGAAGCGTAACTTGTCCTTGATGCACCCGGTGGTGCGTTCGGCAGGAATGGGAAGACCGCCATTTTGATCCCGGAGGATACGATAGAGCCCACCTTTCATTTCAAAGCGATTTACATACTCACGGGCATGCCGCCGTTTATCGTCATCATGCAATTCGAATATGTAGTACCAGGGAGGCAAAATCGCACACCGGAACGCAACTTCGATTTGCTCGCGAAACTGCCGGATTATGCCCTTCCCTGTCCGTTTCTTTATTGCCTGTCCGTTGAGCGTCGTGAAGATTGCTGTGAGCACCGCAACCACAAATGGCACAAGCGGCAGCGCCGCGCAGATTGTCACGCGCTCACCGAACTTGGCCTCCTGCCATATCTCGCGCTGGAAGCATTGGTGGACAAAAGTAGCTGATGAGCTATTGCCATCAGGAAAGCGAGACAATGTCCACATTGCCCCGCTCAAGTCCCGGGTAATCCTGTCAATGCTCCAGCCGCTCACAATCTTTATCTCGACATCGCAAAATTTGTATCAGCCAGGCACCACACCGTACCCGCTTCTTCCTGCCCCGGTCCGAGGAAGAACCCGAGCAACACTCGATCGCTGAGGTAATTGCTTGCCTTCGCAACGCATATCTACCATAACTCGATATGCGCTTAAACCAGCGCCTCTCCAGTCAGCCTCTCCAGGATACGCAATGATGAACGCGACGGGTCGTTCATCGCTTCCACTGGAAGATAGAAGGTCCTATCCAGGCTGTGCTGCCCACCCATCGCGCCGTGCAGCACCAGATCGGTAATCGCGATCCAGCTCGCACCGGCCGGAAATTCCATGACCTTGCGCGGGGCCGTCCGCTGGTATTCCTTATCCCGGATGCCGAGCGCCCGCAGTGCTGCGATGTATCGGTCGTACTTAGTCTTGATTCCGTCAACGATGCCAAGGCGAGCCAGAAGGGAGGAGACCCAGGATGGCTTGCTAAGGTATACCGAAGGCAGGAAACGGCCCACGAAAGGCTCAAACGGTTCGCCTAGCTGCCAGATGCGTGGCCGGTTGACGGGATTGATGTTGGTGAAGATGCGCAGCATGCCACGCCCCTGCGTAGGATACCCGTAGCTCGAGTCGATGTGCAGCGATTGCGTGCTATTACGTGGAAAAGGCCGATAGGTGACTCGTTTGCGGTCCAGCCCTTCCCGATAGCTGGGGAACAATTGTGTGATCACATCCTCCGCCCACTCGCCATAACGCGCCATGGCTGTCTCTATATCGGTGCACGCCGTATCCCTGACCTTTGCCCGCATCATTTTGCCGCGCACCTGGGCATAGTGGTACTTCTTGATGCGGCCGCGCGCCGGATCGTAGATGATGGTCGGGCGGCCGTCCTCGACATCGGGTACCTGGGTGAGGATTTTTGCCGGGTCCGAGATCAACTCTTGCTCCCGCCCCGATAGCTCGAAACCGCTTCTGGGAAGGTAGATGATTCCTCCCCCTTCCAATGTCTCGATGGCTGCACGCCGCAATTCCGGAGCCGCGAGATCGGCCCCCGGCTCGACTGTCAACATCTTCACTATTTCAGCTTCTTCACCTTTGGAAATAGATTCCTTATTTGCCATGAAAATCTCCTGATGTTTACGCCGCAAACGGTCGTGACCGTCCGGGCGCCGGAAATCCAAACGTCATATAGTATAACTGCATCTCGCTGTTGCCTGCTTCAGTTAGTGTCCCAGCCGATTTTCAATATCGCGTAATCAACATGTCATTATATCGGGACGCCGTGCTCCCTGTGTACAAACTGTTTTTAAGCTAATGATTTCGGGGGGAAGGATACGCCTTTGCCAGGCTTATTCAAGGGCTCCCTAGCTTTCTCACAGCATTTTCTTTATGATTGCATACCCAATTGGGCCGCCATAAAACCGCGCGCCCCTGCGATAAAAACGATGTGTCATTTTCCCTTTTACAGTGTGAGTCAACTGGATTTGAGCGAGTAACAACGGGTGACACAGCTTGTTTTGCTGCGGCATGGGGAAAGTGTTTCGAACCGGGATGGGCACTTTACCGGCTGGCACGATGTTGAATTGAGCCCGAAGGGTGAGTTGGAGGCTGAGCGAGCGGGCCTGTTGCTCAAGGAGACAGGATTCAGGTTCGACACGTGCTTTACTTCTGAGCTTAAGCGTGCCACCGATACACTGCGTATCGTGCTGGAGGCAATGGATCTGAATGAGGCAACAGTACGGCGGAGCTGGCGTTTGAATGAGCGCCACTATGGAGCGCTGGAAGGAATCGATCCCTTGAGAGCGATCAGGAAATTCGGCATTCGACCCATCCTTGATTCCCAGCTCCGATTCAATTCAGCGCCCCCGCCGCTCGATCCCTGCGATGCGCGCTTCCCCGGAAACCAGCTCCGCTATTCATGCATCGACAGAAATCAATTACCACTTGCCGAGAGTATGGAGCAAGCTCTCCTGCGTGTATTGCCCTACTGGAGAGAAACCATTGCGCCGGAAATTGTCCGTGGCAAGCGGGTTCTTGTCGTCGGGCACAAGCATATCTTGCGAGCCTTGATAATGCTACTGGACGACTTGTCAGTCACCCAGCTCATAAAGCTGTCAATAGCCAATGGGCGCCCCCTGGTATACGAACTTGACGAAAAACTCCATCCAGTCCGGCATTATTATGCTGATCGAACGGTCGATCATTAGCATTGCTGCCTGATCCATATCTATTATACCTATTGCCCCCTGTACCCTAGACCATTGCCAAATTTTTAGAGGTAGCTTTGACGCAGTTCTCAGTAGTCATTCCAACGCTTAACGAAGCAGACAATATAGACCCGTTACTGACCCGCCTGTTTTCACTTGACCTGCCAAAGGAGAGTTTTGAAGTCATTATCGTTGACGACGGCTCAACAGATGGAACCCCAGGCAAGGTTCGCGCCTGGGAGAAACACGCGAATGTGCGGCTGGTTGAACGCCGGGAAAAGCCGGACCTGACGGGCTCGATTCTGGCAGGCGTAGCATTGGCCAGAGGTCATACCATCGCTGTAATGGATGCGGATGTGAGCCATCCGCCTGAGCAATTGCCCGCCCTGGTGGCGCCAGTACTGGAGGGGAGTTATGACGTCGCTATCGGCAGCCGCTATGTACCGGGCGGCAGCACCGAGGGGTGGCCGCTGCACCGTCGGTGGCTATCGCTTCTTGGCGGCTGGCTTGCTCGTCCCCTCTGCGATGTGAATGACGCAACTTCCGGATTTTTCGCGTTTCGCCGCGAACTCGCTGCAACCATTGCACATCATGCGCGAGGGTATAAGATTCTGCTCGAATTGCTCATGGCCGGGCAGGGAAAATTGAAGGTGATCGAGGTCCCGATCCGTTTTACCGACCGGACACATGGAACCTCGAAGTTGTCATTTTCACATCAGTGGACTTATCTGCAGCGCCTGGTAACGCTGGCCGGCGGCACCGTTTCCGTCGCCACCGCTGGCCGGTTTGCGGCCGTGGGGCTGTTTGGCGTGCTCATCGATGTGCTGATATTTCAATTGCTCATGAGTACTGGAGCCGGACTGGCGCTGTCCCATATCGTGAGCTTTTTCGCCGCCGCGACCGTAAATTATACCCTCAATTCAAAATGGTCGTTTCGCCCCTACCATGAAGGTTATCTCCGATGGCATCAGTTCAGCCGTTTTCTAACGATCGGTGTGTTTGCGTTGCTGCTGCGCGGAGGAGTACTGGCACTGCTGATTTATGGCTGGCATATACCATCGTTTTTAGCTATTTTCCCCGCGATTGCCGTGACAGCCGCAATCAACTACCTGGGATCCGCTTTCTACGTATTCCCCGTCGCGCAAAATCCCCCTTCGCTGGATGTACGCTGGAGAGTCGCGTCACTTGGAATCATTGCATTCAGTCTACTGCTGCGCCTGATCTATGTCGGAATCGCGGAATTGTTTCCTGATGAAGCGTATTACTGGAACTACGCTCAACACATGGACCTGAGTTTTTACGATCATCCACCGATGGTGGCATGGCTGATCTGGCTCGGGACCTCAATCTTTGGCAATAGCGAATTCGGGGTTCGATTCGGCGCATTTTGCTGTGGCCTGATAACCATGGGCTACATGTATGCACTGGCGAGCAATCTGTACGACAGATCGACAGCGATTCGCACAGTGCTGCTGCTTGCCGTATTGCCGTTTTATTTTGCCACAGGCGCTGTTATGACTGCGGATGCACCGCTGGTTGCTGCATGGGCAGCCACGCTGTATTACATGGAACGTGCGCTGGTCGCAAACCGCGTACGCGCCTGGCTGGGCATGGGTATCGCTTTTGGTCTAGGTATTCTATCCAAGTATACGTTGGCCCTTTTAGGCCTCTCGGCGCTGATATTCGCTATCGTCGATCCAACCGCGCGCCGCTGGCTGGCTCGCCCGCACCCCTACCTCGCAGCCGCACTTGCCCTGCTGCTGTTTTCACCTGTGATCATCTGGAATATGGAACACAGCTGGGCCTCGCTAACGTTTCAGTCAAGCCGGATCAAGGGGGTCGGGGATGATCAATTTGGGTTGCATGAACTCATTCTTCACCTCATGGTATTGCTGACGCCGGTCGGCTTGCTGGCCGCGATCTGGGCCTTTCTGGCGATGAAAAACAAGGACCACCCGGATGCGCGCAGACGCCTGTTCATAATAATTTTTTCGGGGGTGCCACTGGCCGTATTCGTCGTACTCAGCATTTTCGATACGCTGCGTTTCCATTGGACCGGCCCGGTATGGCTCGGAATATTGCCCACCGTTGCATGGATGATGGGTCAGACCAGCGATCTACGCGCTTTTGCGCGCTGGCTGAGATCCACCTGGAAACCAACCATTGCGATTTGCCTCTTCCTTTATGCGTTTGCACTCCACTATCTGGTGCTCGGCATTCCGGGCATCCCATATCAGGGCATCTACAGCGGTTTTCCAGAGCACTATTTCTGGCGCGAGGCGACAAAGGGGGTGGAAAAAATCGTAGACGAGGTCAGGCAGCAGACCGGGCAGGAGCCGATTGTGGTTGGGATGACCAAGTGGTCCATAGCCAGCATCCTGACCTTCTATAATCGTGGAAAACCCATGGAGATACGTTCGCGTAACATGTTCGGCGATAGCGGCGCCATGTATGATTTCTGGTATCCGTCAGAACCGCCGACAGCACGACCCATTATTCTGGTAGGCATGTGGCCTGATAACCTCGAACGCACCAGGGATGACCGCGATATCGGAAAGATGCTTGTGGAACCCGGCCCAGTGCGGGATCGGGAAATTATGCAGGACGGAAAACCTCTGCGACAATTCTATTACCGCATCGCGCAAGGCTATCTGGGCAAACAATACCTGGGCAATCTCGAATAGCCCGCGTAGCGCGGAAAGGAGCCGGTTGAGGCCCGCTTCGCGGGGGATCCCCCGGGTGCCGCGCTGGCCCGCTCATATGTTATACGACCGGGATTGTCCTCTTAATGCCTTTCCTTTTATTCAGGAATTCAATATCTCATGTTTCCATATTCTTCTTTTGCCAGGCAATGGCAACAGCGGTAACGATGAGAAGGAAAGTGATAACTTTAGTATAGAGGGCGAACGTATCCGTCAAACCGGAAATGAAAACGAAAAACATCAGGGCAGCACCCAAGGGGGAAAACTGATGAGCCTTGAACGTCTGAAACCAGCTCCGAAGGAGAAAGCCGAAGGCGAGGAGGCCGAGTGCGCCGAGGTGCATCCCCATCTCAATCCAGTCGTTATGGTAATGGGAGGTAGCGAGGTACTTGGGCAAATTCTTGTACATGCCGCCCCTGTAGGTCATCACTGTTTTTTCAAAATAGCTTTCAGGTATTCCCGTTCCATGACCGAACAGCGGCTTTTCTGCAATTCCATGCAGGCCAACGTCCCAGACGGCAAGCCGGTAGCCCACGCTTGTATCATATTTTCCCTGCCGCGATAGTTCGATATCATTCTGAACCTGAGCCAGTCTTTGTTGCATTCCGCCCTTGAAGGTAAACATCACTGCTATCGCGACGAAACATACTGTAATACTCAAGAAAATTTTTTTCTCTGATTTATAACGCAGAAAAATTAATAACACCGATGCGAGAAGCGTTGCAAGAAGAGGCCCCCGGCCATGCTGATTGAGTTGAACAAAGAGCAACAATAACGTTAGAGCCCATAGGGCCAGCTTTGTGTTTTTTTGGCCGCTCTCGCCAGCCAGATAGATTGACAAGATGATGCCAACCCCGAGCATCGACGAAAAACTGAGATAGCTTATATCAAGGAACGGGACGCCTTGCTCACCTCCAATAATGCATTGGTAAATGCCAATTATCAGGACGCCGGCATAGCCGGTAATTAGGCCGCCGATTGCCCAAGGCAAGCGTTCCTTGTTCAAAAGAGACAGGAAAGGAATGAAGGCCAGGAATGCAAAGTATCTTATCCATTTCAAGCGGCCCGATTCAGGGTAATCGCCCCATAAGATTCCCAGCGCCAGTAGAGCGCACAGAATGAGTATTCCTAATACCAGGGGCTCCTTAATGGTCTGGCCCAGCCTCCGATGACCGTTATCCAGAAGCCATGCCAAGGTCAAAAGAATAGC
Organism: Nitrosospira sp.; assembly: GCA_035493655.1. Taxonomy (GTDB): domain Bacteria; phylum Pseudomonadota; class Gammaproteobacteria; order Burkholderiales; family Nitrosomonadaceae; genus Nitrosospira. The sequence goes on along the minus strand of DATJHX010000049.1, from coordinate 6,156 downwards.
CGCGCTAACGCTCAGCCATTTAACCCAGGAGGCTATGCCGAAAAAAAGCAATGCAAACTTCGCCAGGGTGCCTTGCCAGGTCTGAACGCTTGGGATCAGGCTGGAGGAACCGACCACCTTGTCATGCATCGCAGCCTCCTGAACCGCCATATACTGAATCGTGATTCATGTCCAAACTATCCTGTGCCTGCAGGATTCTCTCCCCCAACGCTCTCTTGCAAACAGAAGAACGGTCCAGAATAAGGCGCCGCTTCGTTTTATCTTTTCAATTCCAGCGCGGCGGCAAAAAAACCGTCCGTGCCGTGCATGAGGGGTGACAGTTGCAGAAATACGCCCGTCTCCAGGGGTATTTTCTGCTGCGCCAGCAATTCGGAACAATTCAGCAGCATGAAATGGGGATTATCGTTCAGAAAATGCTCGACGATTTCCTGGTTTTCTTCGGGAAGGAAGCTGCATGTCGCATAAACGAGCCTGCCGCCGGGCTTAAGTAAACGACTAGCAGAGGACAGGATCGCTGCCTGCTTGTGCTTGAGCTCATCGATGCTTTGGGGTGATTGTCGCCATTTCAGATCCGGGTTGCGCCGTAGCGTACCCAAGCCGCTGCATGGCGCATCCACCAATACCCGATCGATCTTCCCGGCCAGGCGCTTTATCTTGATGTCATTCTCATTTCCAATAAGCTGGGGAAACAGGTTGGATAAGCCCGAACGCTTGAGGCGGGGCTTCAGGTTATTCAGGCGCTTTTCGGAATTATCGAAGGCGTAAATTCGTCCCTGCGAATGCATCAGTGCGCCCAACATCAATGCCTTGCCGCCGGCTCCCGCGCAAAAATCGACCACCATGTCGCGCCGCTTCGGCGCAAGCAGATAGCCGAGCAGTTGGCTGCCTTCGTCCTGCACTTCCACCTTGCCGCCAAGAAACAGCTCATGCCGGTTAATCGCCGGCTTGCCAACCAGCCGGATACCGACAGGTGAGTAGAGGGTCGCGCTGCCTTCGATCCCATCCTTTTGAAGCAACGCAAGCACATCGTTACGGTCCGCCAGCAATGTATTGACACGTAAATCCAGCGGCGCGGATTGCTGTAGCGAACGCCCGAGAGCGAGTATCTCGCCTTCTGCCATGAACTCGCTCAGCTTTTCCGCCAGCCAGTCGGGGAATTCAGCCTGAACGGAAAGTGGCTGGGATTCCACAGAGGTTCCCTTGATACCCGCCAGCGATTTTGCCTCAGCCTCGCTGACAAGCGGCGCAAGCTCGCGTACGTTCAGGCCGTGAAATTTGACCAGATAAGCCAGCAGCAGCGATCGCGGCGCGGCGCTGGGAGCGGCATTTTCAAGAAAAAACCGGTGGCGCAGGATACCAAATATGGTTTCAGCACAAAAGGCTCGATCAGTTGCGCCCAGCTTCGGGTTTTCGCGAAAGAAATTCCGTAGTATCGCGTCAGCGGGAAATTTTAGCGGAAGCACGGCGCGCAGCGCAGCGGTCGCCATGTCCAGGTGAGCGAGGGTGAGACGCATCAATTGTAGTGTAATGTAAAGGAACGCTGAATAAGCCTTGTTGAGGTTTATTCAGCGGTTTCCAAATCAGGAACAGTGGAAGCCCAAGCCATCACAGGGAAATCAGCAGATAGGGAAAGAAGGATTTATTCGGATTTCTTTCTGTTGTTGGCCTTCAGATCATTATTGCAGGCGCCCTTGTTTCACGTTATCGGCCTGTTCCCCATAGCTTATCTTTGTGACCATCTGGTCCGTCACGATACCCATTTTCTCGTGGGAAATGATGCGTACCGGCAGCATGTGATGATCCACGGCCAGCCATATTTTCTTGTCGCGTCCGTCATTTCCATCCTCATTTGCATCCTTGGGCAGTTGCTTGGTGAGAACGATGGTTTCCAGTTTACCCATAGGCGTATCCAGTGTTTCCTTACCCACTGCATAACGTACCAACTCGACGCGCTTGCCGTCGGTCTCGTGCAACTGTATGACCTTCCCTGGAATAGGAGAGAACATGAAGCTGTAGGGCAAGCTGAGCCTGTCCTGGGCGTCTGCGGGCAAGGGTCTCTGTTCTTCCCTGCCTTTGTACTGAAGCGTCAGCGACTTTTTACTCCAATCGAAAATGGCGACCTTCGGCAATCTTTTGCCGTGCTGATCGGAAAAGCGTGCTGGGCGGAGCACTCCCTTCGCTGTGATCGTTCCCTCGCTGTCGCGCACGACATTGTCCGGCTGAGTCAGCGCCAGCAACCCCTTGGCACTGCCCTCGCTGTAAATGCTATAGCTGCGCGAGCCATTTTCCTTCTTGATTTCGAGCGTATCAGTCACTTCTCCTTGCAGGGCTCCCGATGTAATGGAATAACTGATATCCACCCGCGGCGGAACTCCCGCCCCAAAAATAGGCGAGGCGAAAAAAGCGGAGAAAGCGGCAGGGAAGCTTAATCCCAAGAAGACTATAAATTTTTTCATCATCTGTTCCTTATCATAATCCTGGCGAATATAAAACTGAGCCAACTGAGCCGTTGGCGTTAGCGGCAGGGGCGCCACAGCTTACATCAACACTATTGTCGGAAACCCTCAGCCGGCCTTCCATGAACCAGCGCACAGCCTTGGGATATATTCGATGTTCCTGCTGCAACACACGTGCCGAAAGGCTTTCTTCGGTGTCAGCCGGCAGGACCGGGACCGCCGCCTGAATGACTATTGGCCCGCGATCCGTTTGCGGAGTGACGAAATGCACTGTACAGCCATGTATTTTCACTCCTTCTTTCAACGCCTGCCTGTGAGAGTAAAGTCCGGGAAAAGCGGGCAGCAATGAAGGGTGAACATTCATCAGCCTGCCTTGATAGCGCGTAACAAAACCATCTTCCAGGATGTGCATGAAGCCGGCCAGCGCGATCAAGTCCGGTTCATACGCGTCGACTGTCTCCGCCAGCGCGGTATCAAACGCGTTACGATCCGGGTAAGACCGTCGATCCACTACCTGGGTTTCAATCCCGTGCATCTTTGCAAATTCCAGTCCCTGCGCATCGGGCCTGTTGCTGATAACTGCGCTTATCCTTGCCGACAGATTTGCCTCGATCAACGCTTGCATATTGCTGCCGCGACCGGAGATGAGAATAACAAGAGACTTCACTGTATCAGCAGATATCCGCGGTGCGCCTTCAATTACTCAATGACAGTTTGCGCCAAATGTGCATGACGTGAATGAATGGTCCCAATATGCCACGCCGTTTCCCCGGCAGATCGCAAGAACTTCAAAGCAGCATCGATAAATTCCGGGGCGACGATCACCACCATACCGACGCCACAATTGAATACGCGATGCATCTCATCATCGGGCACATTGCCCTGCTGTTGCAGCCATCGAAAAAGCGCGGGTACATTCCATGTTTCTTTTCTCAATACTGCGCAAACGCCGTCCGGCAGGACGCGGGGAATATTTTCCACCAATCCGCCGCCCGTGATATGCGCCATGCCCTTTACGGGCAAGTGATTCATCAGTTCAAGCAGCGGTTTTACGTAAATACGGGTCGGCGCCATGATGACGTCTATCAACGTTTCTTCATTGAAGTCGGCCGACAAATCGATATTATTTCTTTCGATAATCTTGCGGATCAGCGAATAACCATTCGAATGCGCCCCACTGGAGGCAAGGCCCAGAATCTCATCGCCTTCACGGATGGTTGCGCCGCTAACGATATGATCTTTTTCCACCACACCCACAGCGAAGCCTGCAAGGTCGTATTCTCCTTCAGGGTACATGCCCGGCATTTCCGCGGTTTCCCCGCCAATCAAAGCGCAGCCCGCTTGTTCGCAACCCGCGGCGATACCTTTTATTACCCGGCTGGCAGTATCGACCTCCAGCCTGCCGCAGGCGAAATAGTCCAGGAAGAATAATGGTTCCGCTCCCTGAACCAGAACATCATTGACACTCATTGCCACCAGATCAATGCCGATACAGTCGTGTTTGCCGGACTGAAAAGCAAGTTTCAGCTTCGTGCCCACCCCATCGGTGCCTGATACCAACACCGGGTTGCGGTATTTTTTTGAGATTTCAAACAGGGCTCCGAAACCACCAATGCCGGCGAGCACTTCCGGGCGCATGGTACGTTTCGCATAGGGCTTGATCCGCTCTACCAGGCGATCGCCCGCGTCGATATCCACTCCCGCCGCACGGTAGGAAAGTGAAACCGAGTCCGAATTTTCTTCTATTGATGAAGTCAAGTTGAGTTCTCGCCGTGTTGCAGATAGAGTGTCGCTTTTCAAAAAAGCCGATTTTACCGCAAATAGCATGTAAGGCGTGGCAACTGATTCCGAACAGTTTAAGCCCGGTTGTTCGGTTGCCGTTCTTTAAGGTCATATTTCATCATCTGCTATTGATACCCGGGAAGTAAGTCTTCCGTTCCGCTCTTCCATAATGAAGCAACTGTTACTCGACATCGCTCCCCCTCCTCCGCCCACGCTGGCCAACTTCGTGCCGGGACGCAACGTCGAGCTGTTGCAGACCCTGAGTAATGTGGTTGAAGGGCTGGAACCGGAGCGTTTTATTTATTTATGGGGTAGAGCAGGATGTGGCAGAAGTCACCTGCTACAGGCGATAGCCGGGATCTGCATGCGCCGGAAAATGAGCGCGGCCTATTTCTCCTGCACTCTGGAGACCGATTTTGCCGTGAACGGCGAGGCCGATTGCGTGACCGTGGATGATGTGGACCGTCTCAGTGCCAAAGCTCAAATCGGTCTGTTTAATCTCTATAATCACATTCGTGAAGAAGGTCGCGCATTTCTTCTGGTAAGTGGCCCGGCTGCTCCAGCACAGTTGAATCTGCGCGCAGACCTTCTTACGCGCCTGGGATGGGGCCTGGTTTACCAGGTTCATGAATTGAGTGATGAGGAAAAAATAAAAGCCATGAAACGCCATGCCAAGGACCGGGGACTCGATCTGCCGCAAGAGGTATGTGATTATTTGTTGCGCCACGGAAAGCGCGATTTGCCATCATTGATGGCCACACTTGATGCCCTTGACGGCTTTTCGCTGGCTAACCAGCGCAAGATCACTGTTCCGCTGGTGCGGGAATTGCTCCAGGTCGCATCATGAAACTAGCTCTCTTTGATCTCGACAATACGCTCCTTGCCGGTGACAGCGACTTCGAATGGGCGCAGTTCCTGATCGAAAAGCGCGTGCTCGACCGCGAGGTATACGAGGCGCGCAATATCGAATTTTATGAGCAGTACAAGGCCGGCACGCTCGACATCCACGAGTTTCTGGACTTCCAGTTGAAGCCTTTGTCCCGCCATTCCCGCAGACAACTCGATGCCTGGCACAGCGAATTCATGAAAGACCGGATTGCGCGGCTGATTGCGCCGGGCGCACGGGAACTGATTAATCGACATGCGCTTGCTCATGATCTGTGTGTCATCATCACTGCGACCAACAGTTTCGTCACCGGACCTATCGCCCGGACACTGGGAATAAACAACCTGATCGCCACCGAGCCGGAACAGAAGGATGGCGAATTCACAGGCAAGGTTTCAGGTATTCCCTGCTTCAGGGAAGGCAAGATAGCGCGATTGGAAAGCTGGCTGGACGAGCACAATCTGACCTGGCTGTCGTTTCTGGAAAGCTGGTTTTACAGCGATTCGTTGAACGACATCCCGTTGCTCAACAAGGTGACTCATCCCGTGGCGGTTGATCCTGACGCCGTCCTCAAGGGTTACGCGGAAAAAAATGCCTGGCCTGTCATCAGCCTGCGATAACGTTGCTGCCGTTGTACAGGTACACAATCTCAAAAAGCCTCACAGCAGACTCCTGAGGTTCTGATTGGCTTCAGCCAGTGCAAGCTTCGCGAGACATCGCCCGGCGCTGCTAGCTTTCTTCCTCCTGCTTGGCTTTGCCAGCCTGTTAATCGGGCTGCTGTTTGGCAGTGTAGACATTCCTTTTTCGAAGATTGTCCAAGTACTGCTCTCGTCCGCTGACAGCAGCAGTCATCAGATTGTCTGGCAGCTGCGCTTGCCGAGGGTATTGGCCGCATTCGCCTGCGGCGGCCTGCTGGCCTTGGCTGGCGCGCTTTTACAGGTCTTGTTGCGCAATCCACTTGCGGATCCCTATATTCTCGGTGTTTCCGGCGGCGGTGCGGTGGGCGCGCTCGTTGGGATGCTGCTGGGATGG
>DATJHX010000048.1:0-3237 GCA_035493655.1 Nitrosospira sp. | reverse complement strand
ATGTGGTGCAGGTCGGCCCGGATAACGAAACCAGGCTGGTGGCAAACTATCGTGTCGAGCGAATTATTTTGTAACCCAACAGGACGGATATCTGTAGTTGCAGGTCGGGCGATGTCTAACGGCCCGATTGTAGGATGGGTGGAGCGGAGCGTAACCCATCAAACCGGCTATCGCGCTGGCTCCTTCAGCTTCTCAATCACGCCGCCACTTCTTCCCATAATTTCTGAAGCCGTTTGACTGAAACAGGGTAGGGCGTTTTTAATTCCTGGGCAAATAGCGAGATACGCAGTTCTTCGATCTGCCAACGGAATTCCGCCAATCCTGAATCCTCGATTCCGGCCTTCCGGTGCTTTTCCAGACGACGCTCATATTGCTGCCATAACCCGGCAATAAGTGCTCCATGGCGCATATCGCGCTCTGGGTTGCCAGGGTATTTATCCAGGCGATGGATCATACCTTTCAGATAACGCGGCAGATGTTGCAGCCGTTCCCAGGGTGTCGCACTCAAAAATCCTGAGTAAATCAGGCTCCGCAGTTGCTTGTTGAGCTCATTTTTCAGTTTTTCGACGTCATCGGCAGGGGATTTAGACCGAGCGGATCTTCCCGCCCCGCTCTCTTTCCCCGTCAGGGCAAACCTGCTCAGCACTGCCTGACATTCGTTTGCTATACTCTGTAGGGTCCGGATAAAAGCTTCGCTCACCGCAGGGAGCCGCGTTCTTGCCCGCTGCCTCTGTGCAGCAAACTCCTTTTCCGTGCGCGGCAATGCGTCTACACCGATAAAGGCGCGGTCTGCGATAGCGCTCAGCATATCTTCCCTAAGCATGTCCGGGCTGATGAGCGCATGTAATTGCAAGGCAGCCTGGCCGAGGTAGCGGCTCTGCCCAGACAGATCCTTTTCCAGTTGCTTCATCTGCTCCCTGAGCTCAAAACGCAGCAACTGACGCACTCCGCCGCGCATGCTTGCTTGCGCCGCCTCGCGCGTGTCGAACAGGCGGATAGCCACTTTTCCCTCTCGATTGACCAGTGCGGGATAACCGGTAAGTTTTTTGCCTGACCGGGTAAAGGCGATTTCTTCGGGTAGATCGCCGAAATCCCAGCGCGTCACTTCATCTCGTTCGATCGGAGCGTGCTCGCCCGAGCCCGGCCTGAACACCCCTGAAAACGTCAACTGCGCCGCATGACCAAGTTGCGCCTTGAGTTTCGCGAGATCGCGGCTCATCGCCAGTTCCTGCCCCGCCTCATCCATAATTCTGTAATTCATCAGTAGATGTTGAGGCGGCTTCTCGTCTTGCCAGATATCCGGCGAAACGGTGATGCCCGTCTGGAAAAAGACAAACTCGCCCAGTGCCTTGGCAAGCGGCCGCGGAAGCGGCGAGCGCTTGGACTGGTCCGTTGCCGGTTCCGGCTCCTGATCTTCCAGAAACTGCGTGACAAACTCCGGTACGGGCACGACATGGCGGCGTATCTGCTTGGGGAGCGCCTTCAGATACCACGTTACCTTTTCGCGGATCAATCCCGGAACCAGCCAATCGAATTGCGCGGCGTCCAATTTGTTGAGCAGCGGCAATGGCACGGTAATCGTAACGCCGTCCAATATATGCCCGGGATCGAAGCGGTAAGTCAACGGGAGGCGGGTGCCATCCACGGTCACGCTGTCCGGAAACTGTTCCTCGGTGATACCGCTTGCCGAGTGGCGCATCAGGTATTCTCTGCTGAGGTAGAGCAGCTGCGGGTTTTCCCGCTCGGCCTGCCTGCGCCATTTCTCGAATGACGCGCCATTAGCGATACCATCGGGGATGATGCCATCGTAAAAAGCGAAAATTGTCGCTTCATCCACCAGCACATCCGGTCGCCGGGCCTTATGCTCCAGCGCGGCGACGCTTTCGATAAGTTTGCGGTTATGCTCAAAAAATGGAGCTTGGGTTGCGTATTCGCCCGCCACAAGAGCCGCGCGGATAAAAATTTCGCGGGCTTCCCGCGCATTGATGGCGCCATAATAAACCCGGCGTTTCGGCGCCACCGTAAGGCCATACAGCGTCACGCGCTCGTACGCCGAAACCTGTGCCGGTGTTTTCTCCCAATGAGGATCGAAGTAGTGCTTCTTGCATAATCCGCCCGCAATTCTTTCCACCCACGCAGGATCAATTTTCGCCGCGCAGCGCGCATAGAGGCGGGTTGTTTCCGTCAATTCCGCTGCAACGACCCATTTGGGCTTGGCCTTCTTCAGCACCGAGCCCGGAAATATGGAGAATTTGATTCCCCGTGCCCCCAAATACTCGCCATCCTCGTCTGACTTAAAGCCGATATTGCCCAGCAGGCCTGCCAGTAGTGCACGGTGGATTTCCTCGTAAGAGGCTGGAATTTCGTTGGGCCGCAGTCCTGTTTCCATCACCAGTGCATGCAATTGGCCATGGATTTCTCGCCACTCGCGCATTCTGCGATGAGATAAAAAACTATCCTTGCACTCCGCCAGCAGCTTGCGGTTCGATTTTTTATGCTTCAGCGAGTCATCGAAAAAATCCCACAACTTCAGGTATCCAAGAAAGTCGGAACGCTCATCCTGAAAGCGCTGATGCGCCCGGTCCGCCGCCTCCTGCCGCTCGAATGGCCGCTCGCGCGGGTCCTGCACACTCAGGGCGGCAGCAATGATGAGCACCTCTCTCAAGCAGTTTTCATCTTTTGCCGCCAGGATCATGCGGGCAATTTTCGGATCGATGGGGAACTTCGCCAAGCGCCACCCAACTTTGGTTAGCGCGTTACTGTCATCCACAGCGCCAAGCTCCGCAAGAAGCTGGTATCCGTCTGCGATCATTCGCGGCAAAGGCGGATCAAGGAAGGGAAAATCTTCCACTGCGCCAATCCTGAGCGACTTCATGCGCAAAATCACCGCCGCCAGAGATGAGCGCAAGATTTCCGGATCGGTGAATTCCGGGCGGGCAAGATAATCCTCTTCCGAATAAAGCCGGATGCAGATACCGCTCATTACACGGCCGCAGCGTCCCGCCCGCTGGCTGGCGGAAGCACGCGAGATCTTTTCTACGCGCAGTTGCTCTACCTTGTTGCGATAACTATAGCGATTGAGGCGTGCAAATCCCCTATCGATCACGTAACGAATACCGGGAACAGTGAGCGAAGTCTCCGCGACATTGGTTGCAAGCACGATGCGCCTCGTGCTGCTGCCACCTGGCTTGAATACCCTCTCCTGATCGGCATAAGACTGGCGCGCGAACAACGGCA
>DATJHX010000047.1:0-3600 GCA_035493655.1 Nitrosospira sp. | reverse complement strand
ACCTGGAATTGCTAGAGCAAATCCATTACCTGAATCAGGAGCGTGCCGACTACAGGATCAAGTTCTTCCGGATTTATAAATCTTGGAGCTGGTTGCTGGTCAAGCCTCTCTGGTGGATGGAAAAATTGTGGCGTAAATATTGAACCACCTACAGGATTCGAGATACCAGTACGCGGCATAAATTTCCATCAACCACCGTGGGATGGGTATCACCCGGCGGAACAGCGATCGGAACACTGAATACTCAGTGAGAAGGCCGGGAGGATCAAAACTCTCCAGCTTGTAGGTCAGGCTATGCCTGACAAACTCAGTAAAAATGCCGGGCAGAGCCCGGCCTACTTTTACTTGCACCTTCAACCAAAATCAGAACAATTTCGATTACAAAGGATCGGTATCGCGCCGGATGACGAACAGAATCAGCAAATAGAATCAGAATCAATAAACGGAATCAATGAGAAGGCCGGAAGGATTCATCGAAACTATCAAGAAAACGAGCCAGATCATCCTCCGGCAGATTATTGATACCCGCCGCACTCTTGCGCCCTCCCCCGGTCTTGAAGCGATAGCATAGCTCGTCGGCCCTTGTTGGCTGCTTGCCAGGGGCGCGAACGCTGACTCCGTAGCCGCCCTCAGGTTTTCGGGTCAGGACAGCATGAGCGAAGCGAGGTTCGGCCTGGGCCAGATAATTGCCGAATGCTCCGCTAACGCGGCGGCTCCACGCCTCATTGGGCAGCAGATAAACTGTCCCCCCAGAATATGTCCAAGCTGGCTGTATCGCTCGCGCCATGGCCATATCGGCCATGTAGCCGCGTTTCAGGACGGGGAATACAGGCTCCCCCTGCATAAAATCAAGCGGATCAGGATAGGTGTGCAGGCAGCGGTAAAGCTCCGCTGGATGAAAAAACAAGTCGTTCACTGTATCGCCATAGGCATTGTAGTTGAGGCAGGAACCCAACTCCGCCAGCCTATCCAGATCGCCGCTGGAAAGATTCAACGACGCAGCCAGGCGTGCGGCACAGTCGGGCGAATTGTCCCCAAACGCCGCCACTACCGCCCAGATGCGGAACTTGCCGTCCAATATCTTATCCACCAACGAGCTGGTGCAGACGCCGGGAGAACGATCAATGACGGCATGCAAGGCGGGATGATCCGGGATTTCGGAGACAAAGTGGTGATCCACATAGGTTACGTGTGCACCGGCCATCAGAAGGTTCTGAAGGGCCTCAAGATTCTTGTCCATGGAAATGTCGAGAACGGTGATATGATCACCGGAGGAGGCCTGAACTTTCTTCAACAGCGCAATCTCCCGCTTGACGCCGGTAACCAGGACGCTATCCCTGGGTTCGGCCAACCTGAGCTGATGCAAGGCACATAATCCATCCGCATCGCCATTGAATACATCGAAGCTGGCCATGTTTTCTATCCTGTATTAATTGCATTATTTATCGTCATAGTAACCTCCAATTTCCTCGGGGTCTAACCCATCGGCGCTGTGCATCTATCGGTCACCATTTTGGTCTCCAACCCAATAGCCCGGCTGGAATATATGCAAGACGTTTCAATCTGGCCGGTGATGCAAGCCATGATTTCAGAAAGGAATGGTTGGCTATCCTCACGTTACCGGCCACAAGATGCCTGATGCCAAATTCCATGTGATAACGGGAAATGGTTTCCCTGAATTGACGCCTCGTAATGCAACGGCCGTCAGGGCTACATAATCCCCATCTGGCGACCGCGCGGGACAATAGCTCAGTCCGATAGTCAATATTTCGCGGCGTTCGATTTCCCTGCCGGGGATGTTGGCGATAAAGGGTTAATGCTTTTTTCAGTTTAATGAAGGAGTATTCTCGTGCAATACGCAGCCAAAGATCCCAGTCCTCGCTGTACGGCAGGGATTCATCGAATGAACCGCATTTATCGAACACTTCGGCACGTATCAGCGCTGAGCTGGTCAATACCCAGCAATCAAGCAGGAGCAAGTGATATATCCAGCCCGAAAATTCCTCATCAATAACGGCGCAGGATGAATCATCCTTATAATTGCGGGGATCGGGAAACACCCCATTGGGATCGGGATTCCACCAGGCAAAGGTGCTGTAGACCAGCGCCACTTCGGGATGCCGCTGCATTTGCTCCAACTGCCATGCAAGCTTGTCCGGCAGCCAGTAGTCATCGTGATCCATCAGGCAAATGTACTGGCCGGCCGCTTCGCGGATTCCGCGGTTGCGCGCGGCACATACGCCCGCGTTGGCCTGCGTGACAAGCCGCACGGGAGCGCCATAAGAGGTTACTATTTGCCGAGTCTTATCCGTCGAACCATCATCCACTACAATAATTTCAATATCCTTGAAAGTCTGATCAAGAATACTTTCAAGGGTCTCAGCGATATATAGTTCGCAATTGTAGGAGGGAATAATGACGGAGACGGTTGGTCGGGCGCCTTTCATAATATTCGTCTAACGGCCTGAATAGCTCTTTCATTAACACTCACGTGGACACTCACGTTGGCACTCACGTCGACACATATGTCGCTTAACAGCACACGACCATGGTTATGATGTGCATTTTATCGCAGGAATGTGGATTTTCGATTTCCATGATCCTGAACTTCCCATCGCGCAGGCGGGTTTGACCAAGGAATAGGCAGGAGTTCCGTAATAAATACTTTTGATAATAAAGTGGAAAAAACCGGCCGTGGCCAGCTTTAGAGTATCCCTGGCTTATTCATACCTGAACAAGTATCTGACGCTCGTCATTAATTTCGTGACGACGATCATACTTGCCCGTTTGCTCACCCCCACCGATATCGGTATATACAGTGTGGCGGCAGTCTTTATCGGGCTGGGGCATTTGCTGAGAGAGTTCGGGATTAACCAGTACATTATCCAGGAAAAAGATTTGACCCCGGACCGGATTCGGGCTGCCTTTACCCTCAATCTACTGTTCGGCTGGAGCGTTGCGCTCATCCTGTATTTTACCCGGACCCCCATCGGAAATTTTTATGAGAGCGAGCCGGTGCGTGAGGTAATCGGTTTATTGTGCATCAATTTCCTGCTGGTGCCCATGGGTGCGATCAGCTTCGCACATATTCGACGGGAGATGCGGTTTCATCACTCCATGATCATCCAGGTCGCTAGCGCGCTTGTCGCAGCGATTACCGCCTTGATCACGGCCCTGGCTGGCGAGGCATACCGCGCCCTCGTATGGAGCGCCATTGCCGGCACTTTGACCAGCGTCATTTTCACGCTGATATACCGCCCCCCGGGCGTATTGCTGCTCCCCGGATTCCGCGAAATTCCTCATGTTTTTGCCTTTTGCCGCTACTCGGGATCTAGCGCACTGATTACTCATGCTGGGCACACCGCGCCCGATTGGATTCTCGGAAAAGTGCTGGACATGAGCGCTGTAGGCATCTATAGCCGCGCCTTGGGCACCGTCAGCATTTTCAGCAAAGCTTTTCTCGAAGCGATTTGGGGTGTCGTTCTGCCCCATTTTTCCAAGCAGCATCGCGACGGAAAAATCGACGGCGACCAATATCTTTTCCTGGTTGCCTGCATAACCGCGGTAGCATGGCCGTTCTTTGCAACGCTAGGTATATTA
>DATJHX010000046.1:0-6149 GCA_035493655.1 Nitrosospira sp. | reverse complement strand
GGATATTTCTGTCAATCTTATGGCGGGATGACGGCAGCCTTTTAGAATCAAATATTTCAGGAGGGGATGGCATGCCACTTTCCCGTATATGAATCGAAGATTGCGGCCAGGGGGGGTAAAGCAGTCTCCTTCAAGGATTGGTTTATCACATATGTTGTAGAGGTTCGCATTTTTTGTCATTGCCATTTCTTGTCATCGCTTTTGTTTCTGTATAACAAAACTGCATCCCAAAAATACAGAGCTTAAATAAATAATTGCGATAACCTGACTCAAAGCGGATTCGCCGGCCAGCGGATTCACGGGCCGATGAGCCAAATATGCTAACTGACGCACAACGCAATAAGTTCGTTCATGATTTCCAACGCCTCTTGTCGCGGGAGCTATTAATTTGGTGTTGAGTCCCGGTGACTGCGGAAGCCGTTTCTCGATCTCAATCTTTCATTTACGTTCCTGGTCTTGAAAAAATAGCGATCCACCTTATATTTATATAAGTGCCAAGTGGAGTCTGTGTTTTACACAACATAATTCTTTTCATAGGAGGTTTTATATGGCTATCGCTCGTTATGAACCCTGGAGCTTATTGCATCAATTACATCGCGAACTGGACCGCGCGCGTGAGGGCGGAAATGGAGAAGGCTCAGCCGTGACTGCTGAGTGGGCGCCGGCGGTCGATATCAAGGAGGAACCGGACAAGTTTGTCCTTCTGGCAGACCTTCCCGGAGTAAAGCCCGAGGAAATCGATGTCAGCATGGAGGATGGGGTGCTGACCATACGGGGCGAAAAGAAGACCGAGGCAAAAGATGAGAAGGAAGGCTATAAAAGGGTAGAGCGGACTTATGGCTCCTTTTACAGACGCTTCAGTTTGCCGGATACCGCTAATCCAGATGCGATATCGGCAAAATCGGATCACGGCGTACTCGAGATCGTCATTCCCAAGCGCGAGGCTGTTCAACCCAAGAGAATCAACGTCACTTCCGCAGGGAACGGTGAGAAACATTGATAGCTGCACATTCCCAGTTCATCTGAAAGACGAAAAGGAGCCGGAAGCTTGACTCCCGGCTCTATTTTTTTCGTATTGATGCAAATACCGAACCGTTTCAACGTAATTCCTGTCGCTGCTGCCTCGCCGACTGGTTAACGAATAGCACCCTGCAGCGCTTGATGAATGCGGCCAGGCAGAACAACAGCGCGCCGAACAACACAATGGTTGCGCCTGAAGCGGCATTAAAAATGTAGCTCAGGTACATCCCCGTAACACCCGTTCCCGCACCGATTATAAAAGAATAAACCAGCATACGGCCGAAGCTGTCTGTCAGCATTCGGGCCGTCAGCGCGGGCGTGATAAGCGTGGCGGCGATCATGGTCACGCCCACCACGTTCATGGATGCGATGATGGAGAGGGTGAGGAGGAACGAGAACGTGAACTGGACGATTTCCGTCCTGATGCCGAATATCCGCGCCGCCTCATTGTCGAATGTGGAGAAGAGCAGCGGCCGATATAAATATAATATCGAGATGATGGTGCAAGCAGTGACCAGGCCGATAATCAGCAGATCCTCATTGGTGATGCCCAGGATATTCCCGAACAACGCCGCCTCGAAATTCTGGCTATAGGTGCGAACCTGGCTGATGATGGCGACGCCCAGGGCGAACATTGCGGTTGTCACGATACCAATTGCGGCGTCCAGCTTGATCTCGCCATTCCTGGTAATCCGGTTGATCAAGAGCGCTGCCAGCAGGCCCATCATTCCCGCGCCTGCGTAAAAATCCAGATTCAGCATGAAGCCTACCACTGCCCCGCCAAATGCGGCATGGGACAAGCCGTGGCCAACATAGCTCATGCCTCGCAATACCACGTACATGCCGATCAATCCGCATAGCGAGCCCACCATCAGGGCCGCGAGCAGGCCGTGCCGGAAAAACTCATACTCCAGGGGCTCAACCAGAAATTCCATGATGGTTACCGGTGAGATGCAAGAGCGTGTTGTTGGCGATCAGAAAGTGACCCTCATGCCTGATGACGACCATGTCGCCGCCATAAGTTCTCGTGAGGATGTCGTTGGTAAAAATATCATGAGGCTGACCCTGCGCCACCATGCCTTTATTGAAGCAGATCACCCAGGGCAAATGCGAAGCAATCGCATTGAGGTCATGCGTACTGAGCAGAATGGTGATGCCATCACTGTTGATATCATCCAGCAGATGCAATACCTCATGCTGGGTCTTGATATCCACGCCGGAAGTCGGTTCATCCAGCACCAGGAGCTGGGGATTATTGATTAACGCGCGCGCGAGAAAGGCGCGCTGGCGTTGCCCGCCGGATATATTCATGATGGGCTGGCGCAGACAATCGTAAATGCCGAGCCTGTGAGCCAATTCGTGCGTACGCTCGCGTTCTTCCCTGCTTGCCCACGGCCAGATACGCTTACTCGCATAGAATCCCATCATGATGACTTCTTCCACCGTAACAGGAAAGTTCCAGTCAACACTTCCCAACTGCGGCACATAACCAATAGTGCCGAGCGGCACGTTGGCTACCGGCCAGCCGTTTAGACGCACGTCTCCGGAAAAAATCGGCTGCACCCCAAGGATGGTCCTGAGCAGCGTGGTTTTGCCGCAGCCGGTGGGGCCCACAATGCCGGCAAACCGGCCCGTCGGTATCTCTAGCGAAAGGCCGGAAAACACGACGTTATGGCCATAACCGGCGGTCACGTCACTCAAGGTGATCGCAGCATTCATCCGCAGTTCATCCAGATTCAGTGCTGGACATTGCTTGTGTCAATATGTGCGATACAACCTGCATCTCCGCCGAGCGCACCGGTCATGATTGCCATATTGTTTGCCATCATCCCGATAAATGAATTATCGGGCGGCGCAGGCAGTTCGTCATCCGATAGCTGATCGATAAACCTCACGCCGGTTTCACGAGCAATTTGTTTCATGACTTTGCTCGGGAATACTTCAGAACCAAAAACAGCAGGCACCTTCTCCTTCCTGATCTGCTTGATAATACGGATGACCTCCTGCGGACCCGGCTCGGAAAAATCCGACGGCTGCACAGCCGCAATGACCTTCATGCCATAACGCGGCGCGAAGTAAGCAAAGGAATCGTGGTAAGTGACCAGTTTACGGTTCTTCTCGGGAATGGTTTTAACGCAGCCGAAGATGGCATTGTCCAGTTCCTTCAATTTCCCCAGATAAGTTTCAGTATTCGCCATATAGCCAGTTTTATTCCCGGGATCGAGCGCGATCAGGGCATCCCGCACGATCTCCGCATAACGCATGGCAAGCGCGATATTCGGCCACAAGTGCGGGTTGGGATGACCATGCTCGCGGGGAAAGCTGAAATCGTATTGCCATTGTTCTTTTCGGAGCGTGCGGTTGCCTAGCTGAAGAATGGGGGTCCTGTTCTTCTTGACCTTTTGAGCCAGCTTCATGGTAGGCGTTTCAAGCCCAAGCCCATTCAGAATGATGATATCGGCGATACTCAGTATGCGTGCGTCAGTAGGGACGGGTTCAAACGTATGGGAATCAGTTCCATCCGGCACGATCCCGGTTACGTTGGCATAGCCGCCGGCTACATTCCGGACAATATTGGTGATGGGAGCAACTGTCGTAACGATACTGATTTTTTTAGTCGAATCCGAGCTATGACATAGGCTCGATAAAGACAGAACGAGCAGGAATGATAAAAGTTTGATGCTCGAGCGGAGCGGTCGATACATGACGATTTCGAGTTAATTTTGGTTCTGCGGATGTTCAATGTTCGGCTAGTTTATCGCTTCATAAATAATATGAACAGTTATAAATATTTCATACCTCTTAATCAGGAGGTTACAGCGCTTGACGTAAAAATGTGGTCGTGATTGAATGTATGAAGTTTTAAATATTCTTCATACGCTATCTCCAGTCCTGTCGGCAAGCCCAGCTCTACGATCTGAAAAAAAACCATGCCATCGACAACGCTCTGGCGTGAAGCGGGCATAGCGAGTGTCTTGGCCGCGCCCCTATTTCTGCTGGCTTCGCCTTTTTTTATTGCCGAGGCCCATGCGGAGCAGGATTTGCATGCCCTGGGTGCTAAAGCTGAAGCCCGGTTAAAAAAGGCGAAACCGATGGAAAACGTTGCCCCATCTTCCGTTTCCCCATCTTCCGCCACTGCCCACCCCGGAGGAAATATAACGGCGGAGACAGCGGGTTCTGGCAACATCTCAGGCAGTCTGCGAACAAATCGGGTAGAAACGGAGGGTAACCCCGTCATCAAACTGAAGGAAGTCAGAATGCTGGGAAAAGAACGGGGCACCAGCCTCATTGGAGACACCCAATCCGCATCGCAGGGATTCATAGGCCAGGAGCAGATCAAGAATCGTCCGTTTTCGCGGGTGGGTGAACTCGTCGAATTCATTCCGGGCATGATCGCCACCCAGCATAGCGGTGATGGCAAGGCCAATCAGTATTTCCTGCGAGGGTTCAATCTCGATCACGGCACGGATTTTGCGACCTTTGTAGATGGTGTGCCTATCAATCTGCCCAGCCATGCCCACGGGCAGGGCTACATGGATCTCAACGGACTTATCCCCGAGTTGATCGATAATATTCAGTACGGAAAAGGGCCGTACTACGCGGATCAGGGAGATTTTTCCGCGGCAGGGCATGCAAAGATGTCAACCTTTAATTCGTTGCCTGGCAATCGCGGTTTCGCCAAATTCACCGGCGGATCGTTTGGTTTCTATCGCGGGGTAGCCGCAAATTCAAACAGAATAGCGGATGGCAATCTGCTCTATGCGGGCGATGTGAACACTTATGACGGACCCTGGACATTGGCCGAGCATGCGCTCAAGTTCAATGGCATGGTCAAATACAGCTTCGATAAAGGCAATTGGGGCGGAAGTATGGGCATCAAGGCATATCATGCGAACTGGCGCCCAACCAACCAGATACCGCTATTTGCAGTTCAGGAGGGATTGATCAGCCGCTTTGGCAATATAGACCCTACCGATAATGGTAAAACCGGCCGCTACACGCTGCATGCCGATTGGTGGCACAAGGAAAATAACTACAGACGGGAAGCCTCCTTTTACCTGGTCAAATATGACATAGATCTGACCTCCAACTTCAGCGGTTTCATCAATTCAGTCGCCGATAATACCGTCCTGCCAGGAGGAATAATCCCCAGCGACCAGATGAATCAGCGGGAGTCCCGAATCTATTTCGGTGGCAAGGCTGAACAAAGCTGGTTCAACAAGGTGGCCGGCTTCGACATGGAAAATTCATTAGGGGTGCAGGTACGCACTGACTTGAATCATGTACTGCTGAATAATTCCAACTGGGGATTAGTGTATCGGAACGTGAGTAACGACCGGGTTGCGCAAACCAGTGTAGGTGTTTACCTGCAAAACCAGACGTACTGGCTGCCCAAGCTCAAGACTATTGCGGGCTTGCGCGGCGACATCTTCAATTTCGAT
This sequence comes from Nitrosospira sp., assembly GCA_035493655.1. GTDB lineage: Bacteria > Pseudomonadota > Gammaproteobacteria > Burkholderiales > Nitrosomonadaceae > Nitrosospira. The sequence continues at coordinate 687 of DATJHX010000046.1, read as the reverse complement.
GTGCATGCCATAACAGTGCCGCAAAACTCGGGCAACAAGACTGCCTCGCTGGCAAGCCCCAAGCTGAGCGTTGTTTTGGGACCATGGCGCCACACTGAATTTTATTTTAACGGCGGCGGGGGTTATCACTCCAACGACGCGCGTGGCGTAACCGCCACCATAAACACCAATCAGATAGCCGGTAATAATTTTGCACCTCAGTTGGGTGCTGACGGGTTGGTACGGGCATGGGGAGCGGAAGCGGGTTTGCGCACGGAAGCAATCGATGGCCTGTAATCCACCCTGGCGTTCTGGTACCTGCATTCCGCTTCCGAGCTGGTGTTCAGCGGCGATACAGGCACAACCGAGGCCAGTGGCGCAAGCACGCGGTACGGTGTCGAATGGGCCAATTTCTATAAACCCGTTAGATGGCTGACTCTGGATGCGGACTTTGCGTTGACGCATGCGCGCTATGACCGGCCTCAGCTCAACCAGGCCACCGATCCCGCAAACGAGGCATACGGTTTTCATATTCCCAATGCAGTCGGGCGTACCATTAGCGCGGGGGCAACCGTGAATTTACCGTATAATTTCTTTGCCACGCTTCGCCTGCGTCACTTTGGCAATGTGACTGTGGATACGAACAATCCCGTTGCGCCCTACAGCACCACCATCGTCAATCTTTCGGCGGGGTATGAGATAGTCAAA
>DATJHX010000045.1:0-13780 GCA_035493655.1 Nitrosospira sp. | reverse complement strand
ACCTTTTATCCATGGTTTCAGACAAGCTGCGGCTTGCCCTTCGCGCGGTGATCCATTCAGTCCGTGAAGAAGGCAAGACGGGGGAGGCCATTCTTGAATGCCCTCCCAATGAGCATCGCCAATTGCGCGTCAGGGGCATTCGAGCCAACAAGGAGGAAACCGGTCTGATACTGGTGACGCTCGAATACGAGGCGTTGAGCCATCCCCCTGGCCAGGGGTTTGAGTCCGAATCCTGGGCCAGGCAGCAGCTACAGGACGACTTGCGGATAACGCAACTCGATCTTGAGGCGTCGATTGAGGCACTGGAAGCGAACAATGTGGAGTTGCACCTCGCCAATGAAGAGGTGATGTCCATGAACGAGGAACTCCAGTCCGCCAATGAGGAATTGGAAACGTCAAAAGAAGAGCTGCAGTCCGTCAACGAGGAATTGGCCACGGTCAACAGTGATCTGGAGCGCAGCGTCAATGAGCTTCGTACTGCCAATGATGATCTTCTTAACCTGTTGGCAAGCACAGACCTGCCAACGCTGTTTCTGGATAGCGAACTTCGCATAAAACGCTTCACGCCGGCTTCCCGCATGCTTTTAAGACTCCTTCCATCCGATGTTGGGCGCCCTATCGTCGATTTTGCGCTCAAGATCGAGCCACGGAATCTGGAAAAAGCAGCCAGGCAGGCCCAGGCATCTACCTCAGCCGCGGAAACCGAAGTTCATACTCCGGAAGGGCATTTCTATTTGCAGCGTATATTGCCCTATCGCACCGATGATCGCATAGAAGGCGTGGTGATAACGTTTATCCCGATCGATGCGCTGAAGCGGGCTGAATATGAAATTCGGGAAAGTGAGAAACGCTTCCGTACGCTCGCTGATACCGCACCGGTATTCATATGGATCAGCGGCCTGAGCGGCAGGCTTGAATTTGTGAACCGGCGTTTTATGGACGAGACGGGGCGGACGGCCGAAAGCCTGCTCGGTGACAGGTGGCATGAACTCGTCCATCCGAACGACTTAGCCGGCTATCTGGCAGCGTGCGCCACGGCCGAGGCTGCCGGCAAGGCGTACGATCACGAATTGAGATTGCGAAAGGCGAAGGGGGCGTATAACTGGATGCGCTTCGTGGGGGAGCCCCGTTTTGAGCAGGAGAAATTAACGGGGTTTGTCGGCTCCAGTGTCGATATCCAATATCACAAGGACGCCGAAGAGCAGTTGCGCGACGCCGATCGTCGAAAGGACGAGTTTCTTGCCATCCTCGGGCACGAGCTCCGCAACCCGCTTTCCCCCATCCGCAACGCCGCCGAGGCGCTGCGGTTTGTCGATTACCAAGACAAGCGCCTTGTCTGGGCAAGAGAAACCATTACCCGTCAGGTGGACCATATGACACGCCTGGTGGATGACTTGCTTGACATCGCCCGGCTTACGCGCGGCATTCTGGTGCTCAGGAAGGAAACGGTAGATATGGCTCTGGTCGTGCATAATGCGCTGGAATCAACGAAGGCGCTGATCGAGGCGCGTCATCATCATATAACTGTCTCCATCCGGGATGAACCATTGATCGTAAGCGGAGATCCGGTCCGTCTTACGCAGATCATCGAGAACCTGCTCACCAACGCGGCAAAATTTACCGACGAAGAAGGTCAGTTATCACTGAATGTTCATCGAGACGGGAATGAAGCCGTCATCACCGTCGCAGATAATGGAATTGGCATACCTCGTCATATGCTTCCCAGAATATTCGAGTTATTTATGCAAGAGGAACGGGCGATCAGAAAATCAAGCAGCGGCCTCGGCATTGGCCTTTCTCTCGTTTCCCAACTGGTTTCGCTGCATGGCGGCTCGATTACAGCTTCGAGCAACGGGGCGGGACAGGGTAGCGAGTTTGTTATTCGGCTTCCTTTGGCCGATATTCCCGCTCGCCCGGCCCCGGAAGCGGCTCAGATATCCAACTCCCGGAAAGAGCGTCTCCTGGTGGTGGACGACAACGTGGATAGTGCCGATGCGACTGCAATGCTGCTTACTGCGTACGGCTACGAAGTAAGGACCGCCTATGACTACGCGACCGCCGTACGGGAGGCTGCCTCGTTTGTTCCTCAGATCGCGTTGCTGGATTTGAGCAAGCCGGAGCCCGATGGATTAAGGCTGGCTGGCGAGTTTCAACAGATGCCCGAAACAAAAGATACGATACTGATTGCGCTTAGCGGGTATGGGCAACCTGATGATCTTGAGCGAAGCAAGAAAGCCGGGTTTGTGCACCACCTGGTGAAACCAACCGACCCGCAAGTGATCCACAAGCTGATTCAGTCTGTGCTGGGAATGGGCTGAGGAGTAAGGCTGAGTTAAGGCTGAGATTACTGGCTGAGACTAGCGAGAGCTTCCGATGACGCCGGGCCTCGGCTCAGCCTCCAGTAATTGCAGCCGAGCCTGCTCTTCCTGCTGCTGGAGTTTCCACATTTGTGCGTAGGTACCATTTGCCTCAAGCAATTTGTGATGTGTGCCGCGTTCCGTGATCCGGCCATTGTCCATGACCAGAATCTCGTCAGCGTCGACAATGGTGGATAAGCGATGTGCAACGGTCAATGTAGTCCGATTCCTGGCAATACGCCTCAGTTCGGCCTGAATGGCTTTTTCCGATTTCGAATCCAGCGCTGAAGTTGCCTCGTCGAAGATCAGAATCGCCGGGTTTTTAAGGATCGTGCGTGCAATTGCGACACGCTGCTTTTCACCGCCCGAGAGCTTTAGTCCGCGCTCCCCAACTGTAGTGTCATACTTTGCCGGCAGGCTTTCGATGAAGTCATGGATATGCGCAGCCTTTGCCGCCGCCAGGACTTCCTCCCGGGTTGCCTCAGGGCGTCCGTAGGCAATATTGTAATAGATGCTGTCATTGAACAGGACTGAGTCTTGCGGAACGATTCCGATAGCCGTGCGCAGACTTTTCTGAGTAACATTTCTAATGTCCTGACCGTTAACCAGGATCTGCCCCGAAGTGACGTCATAGAAACGAAACAGCAGTCGTGCCAGCGTTGATTTGCCCGATCCGCTCTGCCCTACCACTGCCACATTATGTCCGGGAGGGATATCGAAGCTGAGATCGAAAAGAATCTGGCGATCAGGCTCGTAATTAAAATTAACCTGCTCGAAGCGAATCCCCCCGTCTCCCACAACAAGGTCTGCAGCATCCGGCTTGTCCTTGATCTCTTCATGCTCCGCTAAAAGGCTGAACATCTTTTCCATGTCCGCTAGCGAGTGCTTGATCTCGCGGTAAACAAAACCCAAAAAATGGAGCGGCATATACAGTTGCAGCATGAAGGCATTGATCAGCACAAGGTCGCCTAATGACAGGGTCCCGTCAATGACTCCTTCCGCGGCCAACATCAACAGTAAGGTGACGCCTATGGCGATAATGGCGCTTTGCCCGGAGTTGAGAAAGGCGAGCGACGTCTGGTTGCGCACCGCCGCTGTTTCCCATTTGCGCATATGTTCGTCGTAGCGCCGAGCCTCCCAGGATTCATTCCCAAAATACTTGACTGTTTCATAATTCAGCAAGCTGTCGATAGCCTGCGTGTTGGCCTTTGAATCCATATCGTTCATGGTGCGCCGGAAAATCATGCGCCACTCCGTGACGATCAGCGTGAGCGCGATGTATGCGGCCAGGGTGCCGAAGACAATAATCGAGAACCAGATGCTGTACCGGGAAAGAAGAATGGCGGCCACCAATCCGATTTCGAGCAGTGTCGGCAAGATATTGAACAGCATGAAGTTAAGCAGAAAGGAAATGCCGCGCGAGCCGCGTTCGATGTCGCGCGACACCCCGCCCGTCTGGCGCTGGAGATGGAAGCGTAGCGACAACGCATGCAAGTGGCTGAATACCTTGATTGCCACCCGGCGGATGGCGCGTTGGGTGACCTTGGCGAAGACGGCGTCGCGCAACTCACCGAACAGCGTGCTGCACAGGCGCAGCGCGCCATAACCGGCCAGCAGAAGTACCGGTAAGACCATCAGGGCGCGCGGCCGGTCGAGCGCATCTATGATCTCTTTCAAGACCAGCGGCACCGCCACATTGGCAAGCTTGGCCATGATGAGGAGTGTCAGTGCCGCGGTCACCCTGCCTTTAAATTCCCACAGATAAGGCAGCAGAGAGCGGACTGTTTTCCAATCGTTCCGGTTGGCCAATGGCTTTTCCAGGCGGGTGGGACGCATTAATCAGTTAAAGCCGGGGGGCAGTATCAGGAATAGTGAACAAAATTGTTTTCTGGTGTTTCTAGTGTTTCTATATGAGCCCGAGATGAACCAAAGGTTGAAATAGCGGCACAGCGTTCTATAGTAAAAAAGTACCCTAATTTGCATGCAGGAGCTCTTCGGGCCTATTTTGATATTAGCAATGACTTGCGTGCGAGCACGTATTGCCCTTCCAAGCCAGCTGGAGAAAAAAATGGAGAAATATTTCTCTCTTATTTCTTTCTTAAGTGTCCCCTCTTTATCGCGTCCCGGTTGAGGCTCCCGCATCGATAATAGCATCCTCATCTTTTACGATCGGATCAAAAGCCTCGATCAAAGATAGCCTGGGCGGTGATAAAAAAGCTCTCCTTTCAAGACAGTATTTGTGATTGATAAGGCAAATAAGAAATCAGTCTTTGCAATTACGCAGAATATCGACTTGGTCAATGAAAGCAGAAAAAGAAAAGGTGGAGGTGGAGGAGAGCCTGGGCCTTTACCTCCGAGCCCCGCTGAGGAATGTTGTAGCATATGCTTGAGCGGCGGGGCTGACGGGTGCCTGGTCCTTGAAAATCTGGATTGCTATTGTCTCTATACAGGTGGGGGAGGCGGCGGTACAAGAGACATCGATACAAACGACGATTCCGGCTCGCTGGGACGCCTGGGGCCGTAGAATAGGAGAAAGCCCAGAGGGAAGAGTAGGCAGGGTTGATCCCGATCTTCCTTTCCATTAAAAAGCCATTAAAAAGGCGTCCGCGCGGAGCGCCTTTTTTATACGTCGACTTCAACCAGGCTTTTTCGTGGGATTATGAATTCTTTGATTGTGAAGATTCATACTGCATCTGAATACCGTAATGCCGAATCAGCCGGCGGACGCCAGTGCGTTGGCGCCCTCGTCACCATCCAGATCAACCGCCCCTTCCTTGAATACCCGGCTCGCGCGGATATCCTCGGCTTCGATCGTTATGAGATCGGTACGGGAAAGGTTCTTTTTTGCTCCTTCGAACAAGCGATTGGCTTGCCGCAACCGTGCCCGGTCAAGCGCATTGCGAACCGAACGAGCGTTGGCGAAATGCTCCATTTTCATTCTTAACTGGATGTATTCGCCAAATGCCTTCTCGGCTTCAGGACTGAAGCGGTAATTCTGTGCAGCGAGCATAAGTTTCGCAATCGCGACCAGTTCGTCGGCTGTATAGTCGGGAAAGTCGATGTGGTGGGCGATACGCGAACGCATGCCGGGATTGCTGCGGAAGAATTTATCCATGCGGTCCTTGTAACCGGCAAGGATGACAACCAGATCCTCTCGATTGTTTTCCATCACCTGCAACAGAATTTCGATCGATTCCGCGCCATAATCGCGTTCATTCTCGGGCTTGTAGAGATAATAGGCTTCGTCGATGAACAGCACACCCCCCATCGCTTTCTTTATAACTTCCTTGGTCTTGGGTGCGGTATGACCGATATATTGGCCCACCAGGTCGTCGCGGGTAACGGAAACAAGATGCCCTTCACGCACATACCCCAAGCGGTGCAGGATCTCCGACATGCGCAACGCCACCGTGGTCTTTCCAGTACCCGGATTGCCGGTAAAACTCATATGCAGGCTGGGCGCCCCGGCAGTCAGATCCAATTTCTTACGCAGCCGGTCGACGAGCAGCAGCGCTGCCGTTTCCCGGATCCTGGTTTTTACGGGCTTCAAGCCGATTAGCTCAAGATCAAGCTTATCCAACACTTCCTTGATATTCGAAGCGCGAAATTCCGCCTCCAGGTCGATCGGATTTTTATCAGCGACTACTACGAGATCTTCCGGGCTTTTTTTCATATCGATTCACAATAAAACAGTAAAAACAACAAAAACAACAAAAACAACAATAGCGCCTGGGGACCGCCTTAATTCATAGACAACAGCTTATATTTCAGGTTCAGGGGTCGGCACAGGCAAGGCAGACTACTCATAATGCCACTACCCGAGCTTGGATCGGCCCTTCCCTGAAAGGGAAGGGGATCTTCACTTACTGATAACGCTTAATACCGCTCGGATTCCGGCTTATCGGTTGCGTAGGAGTGAATGGTATAACGAACGCTACGGCCATCCACTTCCTGACGATCCAGCCTGAAGCCCGGCTCGTTCTTGGGACGGTTGACGATGTACGACATTTTCGGGCTTTCCGTTCCGCGGGTCGCGTCAAACGCGGTCACCCGAATATAATGATTCGGATAGGTTTTGCGGCAGTCATTGATCTCCGTCAGAATGCCGGCCGGATCCTTCAGGTCAAACATCGGGTTGCCGAACATTTCCCAGTAAGTGTTGCGAGGATGGGGATCGTCAGTGTACTCGACTCCAATCGCCCAGCCGTTTTTTAGCGCATATTTGATTTGCGCCGAAATTTGCTTATCCGTCAAGGGGGGCAGGAAAGAGAACTGCCCCTGCGTGACGCGATTTCCCACATTGGTCATCATAGTTGTATTTTCTCCTTGATAAGGGTTAGACGCTGGCCGTGGTGGACGGCACGAAATCAGCGGTATCGGTGGATTCGTAATTGAAGGTGATATCCTTCCACGTATCCAGCGCCTGCTTGAGCGGCGTGCACCACTTGGCGGCGGCTTCCAGAATCTGGGGACCTTCTTTTACGTAGTCGCGGCCTTCATTGCGCGCCATGACCATTGCTTCCAGTGCGACGCGATTGGCAACAGCGCCAGCCTGTATACCCATTGGATGGCCGATAGTTCCTCCACCAAACTGCAGTATCACATCTTCGCCGAGATAATCCAGCAACTGGTGCATCTGGCCGGCGTGAATGCCGCCTGAAGCAACCGGCATGACCTTGTTCAACGAAGCCCAGTCCTGATCGAAGAACAGGCCGGTTTCGAGGCTTCTCGGAGTATGTGTGTCGCGCAGGGTATCGTAAAAGCCCTTGATCATGAGCGGATCGCCCTCGAGCTTGCCGACGACCGTGCCCGCGTGAATATGATCCACGCCTGCCATCCGCATCCATTTGCAGATTACGCGGAAGTTCATGCCATGATTTTTCTGGCGCGAATAGGTTGAGTTGCCGGCACGGTGCAAATGCAGGATCATGTCATGCTTGCGTGCCCATTTGGCCATGGACTGAATCGCGGTGTAGCCGACCACCAAGTCAATCATGATGATGACAGACCCGAGCGACTTGGCAAATTCCGCGCGCTCATACATGTCTTCCATGGTGCCCGCCGTGACGTTCAGGTAGTGGCCCTTGACCTCACCCGTTGCGGCGGAAGCCTTGTTGACAGCTTCCATACAGTACAGGAACCGGTCACGCCAGTGCATGAAGGGCTGGGAATTGATATTCTCGTCGTCTTTCATGAAGTCCAGGCCGCCCTTGAGGCCTTCATATACCACACGTCCGTAATTGCGTCCGGAAAGCCCCAGCTTCGGCTTGGTGGTGGCGCCCAGCAATGGCCGGCCAAACTTGTCGAGGCGTTCCCGCTCGACGACAACACCGGTGGCGGGGCCTTGGAAAGTCTTCAGGTAAGCGACCGGGATGCGCATATCTTCCAGGCGCAGCGCTTTGACTGCCTTGAAACCAAATACGTTACCGATGATCGAAGCCGTCAGGTTGGCGATGGAACCCGGTTCGAACAAATCCAGGTCGTATGCAATGTAAGCAAAATACTGTTGCTCGGTCTTGGTGCCAGGGCCGGTATTGGGGACCGGATCGGAACGATAGGCTTTGGCGCGATAGAGTTCGCAGGCGGTCAGACGGTCGGTCCATACCACGGTCCAGGTTGCGGTGGAGGATTCACCGGCCACAGCGGCTGCGGCTTCCTCGTGATCCACCCCTTCCTGAGGAGTGATACGGAACAGGGCAATGATGTCTGTTTCTTTGGGTACATAGTCGGCATCCCAGTAACCCATTTTTTTATAGGGAATTACACCGGATTTATAGCGCTCCTTGCCGGTTATTTCTTGGCTCATGTTGGTTCTCCTGGTAAGGGTAGAGAAGGGTAGATAAAGGTGCTACGGAAAGAATTGTAATCGGGATAATTATAAATAACAGTCATATGTTTTGATTGTTATGATAACATTTAGCTTATATAAGACATCCTGATACACTTCTTTTACAGGACATCTGGAATCATGCTCCACCTGACTCTCAGACAATTAAAAGTTTTTGAGTCAGTTGCGCGCAACCTCAGTTTCTCGCGCGCCGCGGAAGAGCTCTATCTCACCCAACCCGCGGTGTCGATGCAAATCAAGCAACTGGAGGATAACGTTGACCTGCCCCTGTTTGAACAGATTGGCAAGAGAATCTATCTTACCGATGCCGGTCACGAGCTTTATCATTACAGCCGCGGCATCTCCCAGCAATTAGCGGATATGGAGCTGGCGCTGGATGAATTGAAAGGCCTGGAGCGGGGGAAACTCAATATATCCGTAGTCAGCACGGCCAATTATTTTGCGCCGCATCTATTGGCGAAGTTCTGCCAGCGCTATAGCAGCATTACCGTAAGCCTCAATGTTTCAAACCGCGAGACTGTGCTGAGGCATCTTGCCGATAACTTGACCGACCTCGCTATCATGGGCCAGCCGCCGGATGACCTGGACATTGCCAGCGAATCGTTTATGGAGAATCCTCTGGTGGTCATCGCGCCGCCAGGTCATCCACTGTGCGAATTGCACCGGATCCCGGTAGAGCGGCTGGAAACAGAAACATTCCTGGTGCGGGAACCGGGTTCCGGCACTCGAAGCGCCATGGAGCGTTTTTTTGCCGCACATCACATATCCATCAATAAAGGCATGGAAACGGATACCAACGAAGCCATCAAGCAGGCAGTGCGGGCGGGGATGGGACTGGGCATCATGTCATTGCACACCGCCGAGCTGGAGCTGGAGACAGGGAGACTCAAGATCCTCGACGTGCAGGATTTCCCTATCATGCGCCATTGGCACGTGGTGCACCGGAAAAACAAGCGGCTCTCCAGCGTCGCGCAAGCATTCAAGGGATTTTTACTGAAAGAGGCGCCTGGCCTGATGCCGGCGTAGAAGCAGTTTGGAGTGACAGTATCAGGACTTTTCTTTTGGAGAAGGGGAGATTTCCGCCGTCAACTGCGGCTTGGCCGAACCTTTCATCCGCCCGGCAATTTTTCCGATAATTACAAAAAAAAGCGGTACGAAAAAGATGGCAAGGAACGTGGCTGCCAGCATACCCCCGAACACGCCGGTCCCGATGGAATTCCGGCTTGCCGCGCCCGCTCCGGTGGCGACGACAAGCGGAAACACCCCCAGAATGAAGGCCACCGACGTCATGATAATCGGCCGGAAGCGAAGGTGCGCCGCTTCGAGCGCAGCATCCTGCAGCGACTCGCCAGCGGTATAACGCTGATTCGCAAACTCCACGATCAGGATGGCGTTTTTGGCAGCCAGCCCGATCAGCGTAACCAATCCAATCTGGAAATAAATGTCGTTGGTCAGTCCCCGAATCCAGATGGCCAGTAGCGCTCCCAATATTCCAAAGGGTATAGCAAGGATGACCGCAAAGGGTATGGACCAGCTTTCATACAACGCGGCAAGCACCAGGAAGACCATCAGCAGCGCAAAGGCAAACACTACAATGGACTGTCCCCCAGCCTTGCGTTCCTGAAAAGATATCCCGCTCCAGTCGATGGCATAACCTTTTGGAACCAGAATTTCATCGGCCACCTGCTCGAGCGCGTCAAGCGCCTGGCCCGAGCTGTAGCCAGGGGCGGCGCCTCCCAATACGAGCGCGGTATTGAAACCATTGAAATGCGTAACGGGATCCGGTCCGCTGTTAAATTCCGTGCTGACGACCGAATCCAGCGGTATCATCGCTTGCTCTGTTCCACTACGCGCGCGCACATATATCTTGCTGATGTCATCAGGGTTTGAGCGGTATTCAGGTAATGCCTCGGTTTGCACCCGGTAAATACGACCAAATTTCACGAAATCATTGACATACAGGTTGCCGAAATAGGCCTGCATGGTATCAAAGACTTCAGAAACAGGAACGCCCAGTGCTTCGGCCCGTTCCCTGTCCACCGTGGCGTATAGCCGTGGAGCGCTGACGCGAAAATTTGTGCTTGCAGCCGCAATCGCCGGGTGCTCCACGGCCTTGGCTACAAATTGTTGGGCAACGGCCGCGAACTCGGAAAAATCGCCTCCGCTGGGGTCCTGCAACTGGAGCGAGAAGCCACCGGTAGAGCCGAGCCCCCGGATCGAGGGCGCATTGAAGGCCAGAATCAGGGCTTCGGGAATTTTTGCAAACTCCTGAAAGGCCGCTGCAATCAGCCCTGGCACCTGTTCTTCCGGGCTCTGGCGTTCGTCCCAGGATTGCAACGGGATGAACATCGTCGCCTGATTGGTGCCGCGAGTACCGAAAACAAAGTTCTGACCCGCAAGGGTATCTGTCGAATGAACTGCCGGAACAGACTGGAAATAACTTTCCACCCGGCTCAGAACTTCAATGGTCCGTTTCAGCGAGGCGCCGTCCGGCAGCTGGACGATGGTAATGAAATAACCTTGATCTTCTTCCGGAAGAAACGCTCCGGGAATGGTTCTGAACAGCCCGAGGATTACGAGAATCAGCGCGCCGAATATGGCCAGGGCAATCGCCGACCGTTTAACGACCACGCCGACGGTTCCGACATAGTGCGTTTGTACCCAGTCAAAAGACCGGTTGAACATTTTCCAGAAGCCCCTGGGGGAGCCGTGGGCAGGCTTGAGAACCAGCGCACAAAGGGCAGGGCTGAGGGTGAGCGCAACGAAACCGGAGATGGCCACGGACAGCGCAATGGTGATTGCAAACTGCTTATACAGTTCGCCGGTAATGCCTCCCAAAAATGCAACCGGTACAAACACGGCAGCCAGCACCAGAACGATTGCAATCACTGGTCCCGAAACTTCATCCATGGCTTTCTTCGCCGCATCTTTCGGCGACAGGCCTCCCTGAGTCATATGGCGTTCAACATTCTCCACAACCACGATCGCATCATCCACCACGATACCAATTGCCAGCACCATGCCAAAGAGGGTGAGCGTATTGATCGAAAATCCCAGGGCTTCCATGCCGGCAAGCGTTCCAATGAGCGAAATGGGGACCGCAATGGCCGGTATAAGGGTCGCACGCCAGCTCTGAAGGAAAAGGAACACGACCAGGATAACCAGCAGCGTTGCCTCGACCAGTGTTTTCACCACTTCCTTGATCGATACCTCGATGAATATGGTCGTGTCATAAGGGATGTCGTAGCTTACCCCTGGGGGAAAAGCTTTAGCCACCTTATCCATTTCCTGGCGCACCCGCCGGACGGTATCGAGCGCATTGGCTCCGGGTGCGAGAAAAGTCAAAAGAAACGTATTGGGTCTTCCATTCCATCGTCCTTGCAGGTCATAGGATTGAGCCCCCAGTTCCACGCGTGCGACATCCTGCATCCGCACCATCGAGCCGTCCGGATAAGCCCGGACGATCATGTCCTCGAATTCCTTGACTTCGCTCATCCGGCCGCGAGTGATGACCGGAATGGTGAGTTCGGTTCCATGAGGCGTCGGCTCGCGCCCTATTCTCCCCGCCGGAAAGTCCCGATTCTGGCTGCGAACGACAGCCGCTATTTCAGTCGGCGTGATGTTGAGCTGCGCCATGCGTACGGGATCAAGGATTATTCTCATGGAATAATTCTGGCCGCCGAAAATGATGGCGTCTCCAACGCCGGGAAGCCGTTTTACGTTGTCGAGAACACGAAGCAGGGCATAGTTAGAGAGAAAAATGGTGTCATGGGTAGGATCAGTGGAACTCAGCGCTATAACCGCCAACAGATCGGGTGAAGTCTTTTTTACGGTTATCCCTTGCCGGATGACTTCATCGGGCAACTGGGGCTCGGCAAGCCGTTGCCGGTTCTGTGTCTGTACCTGGGCGATATCGACGTCGGTTCCAATTTCGAACGTGAGCCTCAGCGTCATATGCCCATCGTTCGTGCTGGTGGAATCGTAATACAGGAGGTTGTCGATGCCCGGGAGTTGCACCTCTATCGGGCGGGCCACGGCCTCGGCGACCACTTCTGCGCTCGCTCCCGGATAATCTGCATCGATCTGCACCATGGGAGGCGTGATTTGCGGAAACTGCGCGATGGGTAGAGCGTGTAAAGAAACCAGCCCCACCACCACGATAATGATGGACAGGACTGATGCAAAAATGGGGCGATCAATAAAAAAATGTGGGCTCATGCCTCTTACAGGCCGTCACCGGAGTCATGCTTGTCTTTATTCAAGGTTTTTTCTCCCCCCGATTATCCGGGGAGGGCGGTTCACCCTTAAAAGGGATCGCTTTTACCTGGCCTCCAGGCCGGATTCGATGAAAACCGTCAACAGCGACTCGCTCCCCCGGATGAAGCCCCTCCTCGATCAGCCATTCATCTCCATGCCATCCGCCGGCCTGTACCGGCCGAAGCTCTGCTTTGTCACCTTTATCGATTACATATACAAACGATCCCGTAGGCCCCTGCTGAACCGCTCGTTGCGGGATGAGGATCGCATGAGTTCGAATGTAGCCCTTGAGGCGAATCTTGACGAACTGCCCAGGGTAAAAATAGGATTGCCCCGGAGATGATCTACCCTGGGGATTGGGAAACACGAAGCGTCCCTGCAGTGTGCCCGTCTGTGAGCGCAAGGTGACGTCAGCGAAGTCCAGTAGCCCTTCCTCCGGGTATACGCTTCCGTCAGAAAACGTCATTACGCCGCGCAATAGAAAGATATCCGGCCTCTCGACCTTATGCTCGGCAAGTTCGCGCCGCCGCCGCAGGAGGTAGCTTTCGGGCACGCTGATATTGACATACATCGGGTCCAGTTGGTCGATGGTGGTCAGAAGATCCGTCTGGGCGGAAACAAGCCTGCCTTCATAAAAATTGCTGCGGCTGATACGCCCATCCACGGGAGCGGTGATTAGCGTATTGTCGAGATCGAATTTCGCTTTGACCAGATCGCTTTGCGCCCCCTCCAGCCCGGCCTTGGCTGACAAGGTCTCGGCCACGGCATCGTCCAGGTTCTTGCGACTGACGGCTTGAGCCGCGAGCAATGGCCTTATTCGCGCCAGATCCTGTTCCGCCTGCACCAGTCGGGCCTGGGACTGCGCTACTCTGGCTTCGGTATTAAGATAGGCAGCCCTGAAGGGGGTGGGATCAATCAGATATAACTTATCGCCTTTGCCGATATTGCGGCCTTCCGTGAAGAAGACTTTCTGAATGATCCCGGTCACCTGCGGCCGAATCTCCACAGGCCGGAAAGCCTCTGTTCGTCCGATAAACTCCGGCTCGTCCGGGACCGTTTGTGTGGCGACGGTAATTACTTCAACTTCAGGGACAGGTGCAGCCGGGCTCTGGGGCGCTTTCTCCGAGCAGCCAGCAAGCAGAATCAGGAATAACCCGATACTAATGTGAGCAATACTGCTCGCATCAGTAACAGCCATGCTCACTTCGCTCAAGCATCACACTGCAACCCTTCATATATTGCGCCCGGTTATTGCGAAAAGAAGGTCTATTGAATGAGATTAGGCCAACTCGCCGGTTCTCGCAAACCCCTTTTTTTT
>DATJHX010000044.1:0-9234 GCA_035493655.1 Nitrosospira sp. | reverse complement strand
GAAATGCGTCATTCTGGCAATCAACCCAGCGCAAGCGCCACTGGTGGTCAGAAAACTGACCAAGCCTATATTGTAGTGATTCTCGGGGCCGGCGTTTCGGGTCTTTGCATGGGCAGTGCCCTGCGTAAAGCCGGTATTCATTCCTTTGTTATTATCGAAAAATCCTCAGGGATAGGCGGCACGTGGTGGGATAATACTTATCCCGGAGCCGAGTGCGACGTTCCGGCCCACCTCTATTCCTATTCTTTCGACCATTATTCAGGCTGGTCGCAAGCTTACGCACGACAAAGCGAAATTCAGAAATATCTGGAGCGGTTCGCGGCAAAATTTGATCTCCTCCCCCACATCCGCTTCAATACCCCCTTGATTGAGGCGCGGTTCGATCCCCAGCAAAGGCTATGGCTGTTCCAGCTTACAAATGGCGAGCGGCTGAGCGCCAATTTCTTCGTATGTAGCACGGGACCGCTCAGCACTCCGCAGTACCCCGACATTCCAGGCATTGAGACATTTGGGGGCCGGTTATTCCACTCCGCGCGCTGGGATCATGATTATGATTTTGCGGGTAAGCATGTTGCAGTGATCGGGACCGCTGCGAGCGCTGTACAGCTTATTCCGCGCATTGCTCCCCTGGTTGCGAAGCTGTATATCTATCAACGCTCTCCCGCCTGGATCGTTCCCAGGATTAATCACGTTTATCCCCTATGGGAAAAGGCGCTGTTTCGGATCAAGTTCTTTTACCAGGCTCATCGAATGCTGCTTTATGTAATCCATGAGCTGAACAGGCTTGCCTTTAATCCCCGGAGTTTAATGGCAAAGGCCGGGCGTACGCTGGCCGAGATTCATTTGCGGCGGCAGGTGCCGGATAAAAAGTTACAGGAAGCTCTGAAGCCGGATTATCCATTTGGATGCAAACGGGTACTGCTTTCCAACGACTACTACCCTACCCTCATGCGTGCCAATGTCGAATTAATAACCGCTCCGATTGAGCGAATCGATCAGGCAGGAATTCTGTCCGCAGGCGGCAAAAGGCGCGAAGTCGATGCGATTGTTTGCGCGACAGGATTTGATGTCGAGCGCGCGTTGGGCTCGATAAACATTATCGGCTTGGACGGGAATTCCCTGAATCAGACCTGGGTAAATGAGCCCAAGGCATATCTCGGAGTGACTGTCGCCAATTTTCCTAACCTTTTTTTACTTCTCGGCCCGAATACAGGGCAAGGACACACCTCGGCGATACTTTTCATAGAAGCCCAGGTGAGCTATGCGCTGCAATGCATCCAGGAAATAAGCAGGCAGCAGAAGAACTTCCTTGACGTGAAGCCGGTCGCCGTGGCCCGATATAACAAGGAATTGCAGCAAGCGCTGCAAACATCGGTCTGGGCCGCTGGTTGCAGAAGCTGGTACAAGACGGAGTCGGGCAAAATCATCGGGATTTACCCCGGCTTTTCCTTTCAGTATATTCGGGAGCTGCGAAAGCCGAGATTCGAAGACTATATCATCCGTTGAGCTGATGCTTCAGCTTCTGTTACTGCCGAAGCAGCTTTAGCAGGGCTTCTGCCCCAGCCTTTGAAGAGGCAGGGTTCTGGCCAGTTATCAGCTTGCCGTCCACTTCGATATGGGAGCTCCAGTTGGGGCCTTTGCTGAAGATGCCGCCTCGTTCCCTTAACTCATCCTCCAGCAGGAAAGGTACAACCGAGGTCAAGCCCACTGCATCTTCTTCCGTATCCGTGAACCCTGTCACGCGCTTGCCTTTAATCAAATAGTCGCCATCTTTTCCCCGCACATTGATTAACGCAACCGGGGCATGGCATACCGCAGCAACCGGCTTGCCGGCCTTCACGAAGTCCTCGATCAGCGCAATAGATGTTGCGTTATCGGGCATGTCCCACATGGGACCATGACCGCCGGGGTAGAAAACCGCATCAAAATCGTCGGCCGATATGCTGGACAGTTTCTTCGTATTGGCAAGTTCAGCCTGGGCAGCAGGGTCCGCTCGAAATCGCCTGGTTGCATCGGTCCGGTTTTCCGGTAAATCGCTTTTGGGATCTATCGGAGGCTGGCCCCCATCCGGCGATGCCAAGGTGATGTCTGCTCCGGCATCTTTCAACACATAATATGGAGCCGCGAACTCCTCCAGCCAGAAGCCGGTTTCCTTTCCCGTATTGCCGAGCTGATCATGAGACGTGAGTACCATGAGAATTTTCACGAGAACCTCCTTTTATTTGACAAGCATATATTCGAGAAGCAATATGACCAGAATCTCCATGCTACCACAGGTCACCCAACACCCTGTTAAGCACAAAAAGCACCACAGCCAATACCAGCAAGCCGAGCAATAGGCTGTGCTCCTCGATCAGGCTTGCAGCAAGCGCCGATACCCGTTTGAGACGGCGAAAGTAATAAAGAGCCACGGCAATCCCGACAATCATCGCGACGTACAATACCTCTACATACCCCACCTGGAAGTACCACTCGTCCTTGTGCATGCAAGTTGTCCAGAAATTGCCCCAATAGAACTATAGCAGGCCAGATTTCCTATCCGGGGCAAAGAAATTCGGGCCTGTTCTTTTGTGTATGCTTGTTCTTCCAACTGGATGTGCATAGGTAACGTAAGTGAGCCCAGTCAGGTGAGCCTGCCGGAGCGGCGTTATCTGACTACTTCAACCGCGTTACATTTCGTTCTTGAATGTAGTGGACGAAGCCTTCCATGAATTTACGAAGGTTCTCGTGTATGGCGAGGTCGGAAATGTCGCCGCTCGCATCGATGACGCTGCCAGCGCGTGAGACGAGCAAGCGCCCCCCCGTCCACAGCTCTGCGCCCAGCGTGCGAAATACCGGAAGCCATGCATTTTGCGACAAAATCGTTCCAAACCCTCCAGGCGATGCTCCGGCGATGGCAACCGCCTTGCCACCGAAGACTCGCGAGATATCCTTCGGGGGACGAGAAAGCCAATCAATCGCGTTTTTAGCAACCCCCGGGATACTGTTGTTGTACTCTGGCGTTACAAGCAGTAAACCGTCGGCGTTTGCGATCTGATCCTTGAGATGTTCCACAGCAGCAGGCACTCCTTTTTCGGCTTCTTCATCCCCATTGTAGAGGGGAATATTTCCGATCGATTCAATGTGGAGCTTGCTGTCAGGGGGCATCAGCAAGGCAGCCGCACGAAGCAATGCCAGGTTATATGAACCGCTACGTACGCTACCAGAAATGCCAATAAGACTGATCATAGCATTCTCCTTTGCTTGTATTTGTATATGAGACATTGGTTATACATTATCTTTAGGAAGAGGTTCTGCATAACCTTCCCAACTTCAGAGGCTTCTTAATACATTAGTACAATAGAAAAAAGGGCGCAGAAATCATGACCTCCAAACCGAGTCCCAAGCCGACTATGCTAGCTATTGATATTCAACACCCAGGAGGCCCCGAAGTACTCCTACTGGCTTTCCATCCCATTCCCCAACCGGGGAGTGAATGCATTCTTGTCAGAGTTGAAGCGGCTGGCGTCAATCGTCCAGATGTTTTGCAACGGCGCGGACTTTACCCGCCGCCTCCCGGCGCGTCCGAGATTCCTGGCCTGGAAATTGCCGGAGAAGTCGTCGCGCTGGGCGAAGGAACGAAACGCTTCAATATCGGCGATAAGGTGTGCGCCCTGGTGGCGGGCGGCGGCTACGCCGAATACTGCATCGTGCATGAGAGTAATGCGCTACCGGTACCGCCAGGCCTCAGCATGATCGAAGCCGCGGCGCTGCCGGAAACATTCTTTACGGTTTGGGCCAACCTCTTCCAGCGCGGCAAGCTCCGGATGGGGGAAATCGTGCTGGTTCACGGCGGTGCCTCCGGTATCGGAACAACCGCGACGATGCTCGCCAAGGCATTCGGCGCGAGAGTGATTGTAACGGTAGGCTCGGAGGAAAAGCAGGAGGCTTGTCTCCGTCTGGGGGCGGATCTTGCCATCAATTATCACAGCCAGGATTTCGTTGAAGAGACGAAAAGATTCACTAACGGCAAAGGCGCCGATGTCGTAGTCGATATCATTGCCGGAGACTATGTAGCCAGGAACTACAAGGTGGCTGCGTTGAACGGGCGTATCATCCAGATCGGTGTCCAAAATGGTCCCGCCAGGGAGCTAAACCTGATGCCCATGCTGGCTAAACGACTTACTCATACAGGCTCCACCCTGCGCTCGCGAAGCATTCAGGAGAAAGCGCAGATTGCTGACGAACTTGAACAGAACGTCTGGCCGCTGCTGGAGCAGGGAAAATTAAAACCCTTGATATTCAGGTCCTTCAGGCTTGAGGAAGCAGCCAAAGCCCATGCCCTCATGGAATCCGGCGCGCATATCGGCAAAATTGTCCTGACGAGCCGTCCTTGACCGCGCGATTATTACTGTTCCCGGTCTACTGTTCTCTGTCGGATTACTCGCAATTTATCATCCAAGGCGTCCCGAACTGATCGACAAGCATGCCAAAGCGGGTTGCCCAGAAGGTCTCCTGGATGGGCATGCGCACTGTCCCGTTTTCCGCCAGTGCATGAAATATACGCTCCGCATCTTCTGCTTTGTCAATATTGAGGCAGACGGACATGCCCTTCATTTGTTCATAGTGCTCGGGCGGGCTGTCCGAGCCCATCAATACCGAGTTTTCCACGATCAGGCGAGTATGCATGATCTTATCGCGCCACTCCGGCGGCGTCTGATCCGCGATGGGTGAGCTTCCATAGGTGAGCGTTGCCAGGATTTTGCCTCCCAGACACTGCTCATAGAATTTGAATGCCGCTTCGCATTGACCATTGAAACTAAGATAAGGATTCAGTTGCATTGTGAACTCCTTTTAATTGATGTAGACACATAAAATGTGAAGGAGCTGCCCGCTTAATAGCCTGTTGTTGAGATGCGGAACTCGCGAACCGATTCCATTTCCCGCAGCTTTTTCGCGAGACTAGAAGTGGTGTCGGGATTCCCGGTCCGGATGTCCATGCTGTATTCAAACAACCCAGCTTGGGTAACGCAATAGCTCATATTCGCGATTACAAAACCGTGATCGATGAGGAGCTGCCTTACCTGGTTCTCCGGCATCACGTTATTTCTATCGAAGCTGATTTGATATTGGGCATACCATTCACGAGGAAGCCTGTCTTCCAGTACACGGACCAGAGAGAGCGTGCCCAGCGTCAGCAGGGTTGCGATAATGCCGGCAAAGTAAAAGCCCGTACCGAGAAGAATGCCGATAGCGGCCGTAACCCAGATGGAAGCCGCAGTGGTTAGCCCACGGACGTTCAAACCCTCCTTGAAAATCACACCGGCGCCGAGAAAACCTATGCCGGTCATAATGCCTTGCCCCATTCGAGTTAAATCTGGGCGCATGTTATCCAGCGAAGCTCCGGGCACCCATTTCCAGCCATAAAGAGTCACTAACATCAGCATGCTGGAGGCAAGACAGACGAGCGCGTGGGTGCGAAAACCGGCGGGGTGCCCGCGGAAGGTTCTTTCAAGACCAATAACTCCCCCTGCAACCAGCGCACCGGCAAGATGAAGAGTGATTATTATGTAATCAGCACTCATGGAGGCCCCGGAGGATCAGTTACATTCTTCAATCCGTTCCCAAGCTGGATTGTGGCTGTCAATTTCTAATGTTTATTATGAGAATTACGTCACAACCAATTGATACTAGATATACCCAATTCATCCTGCTATAAAGTCCGGATCAACAACCTCATTGTATATATAAAAAATCGATTCCGATGGCACTGAATCTTGCCAGAGTGGTCAAAATTGTTATACGACGAGTTTTTTAAGGTAGGAGGTCGCCATGAAAACCATGTATGAAATTTTGATGGCAGCGCCACCCCCATTAGTGACACGATGCAAGATAGCCATGGTGGAGATTGCGCACGGTCACTGGGCCGCTGCTGCACTGACACTGGAAAATGCGATATGCGCAGCGGAACCTGGAGAATGGGTTCTGGATTGCATGCAAATGAGAGATTTTTGTTTGATGATGGATAAAGTGAAATATCAAGGGGTGGAAGGGATCGAAAAACCTGCAAGGACTGGAGCGGAGCGCCTCTTTGTTATAGAAATGAGCGCGTGAGTAAGCTCCTTTATACCGACGGCTGCTTTATACTGCTCACTGCTTACCGTCGTTTTTCAGCATATACCAATGATATGGAGGGCTCTTCGAGTCCTCTTTTTTATTAATCTGGCATCCAGCAGCATTTTTTGTAGGATGGGTGTGTGAAACGCAATTCATCATTAGAAGCCACTTTTTAGTTGATCATTGTTATTCTTTTTGCAAGTTCCCGGTGATGATTTACCGTGCGCTCCATCCTGCCAGGCCTACCCCCTACCCTTTACGCAACGCCGCCGCTGACGCTGATATTCTGCCCGGTAACCCAGCCGGCTTCATTGCTGACCAGAAAAAGCACTACACGAGCAACGTCCTCCGGCTCGCCTATTCGACCCCGAAATGACATATTCGCCATTCGTTGGATCGTTTCCCCGGTTTTTCCCGCTGTAAACATTTCCGTATTGACCGGGCCCGGCGATACGATATTGGCGGTTATCCCCCGCTCCCCGGCTTCTCTCGCAAAGATGCGGGTGAGTTGCTCGACGGCGCCCTTGCTTGCCGCATAAGCACCATAATTGGGCAGCATCAGCCGCGTCACAGTGCTGGAGAGGCTGACTACGCGTCCACCGTCCGTAAGCCGGGTTGCGGCCTCTCGCAATGTGTAAAAAACGCCTTTGGTGTTAACACTCAAGATCCGGTCGAACTCTTCGTCGGTGATATCTGCAATTTTCTTCGAAAGGAGCAAACCCGCATTGTTTACAAGGATATCCGCGCGGTTGAAGCGTCCGATTGCTGCGTCAAAAAGTATGCGCGCCTCAGCCGGATGGCTGACGTCCGCCCTCACTGCCAGCGATTCGCCGCCGGCTCTTGAAATATCCGCGCATACGGCTTCGGCCGCCTTTCGGTTGAAAACATAGTTGACGATGACGTTGGCGCCAGCACTCGCCAGCGTTCGCGCAATCTCCGCCCCGATCCCGCGTGATGAGCCAGTGACAATGGCGGTTTTATCCTTAAGCGGTTTTATCATTAGCGAATGGGTAATTGAGTTTTGCGAATGTGCGGCAGGAGATTTTCAGGACTCCGCAGTCCTCTGTGCTTGCTTCTCCTCGCCTGCTTTTCCGTTTTTCAGTTTCTGCTTCGCTATATTCAGGCTTGATCGCCGGCAAAACTGAGTTCTACTCGGTTACCCGCAGGGTCTTTGATGAATAGCTGGGATATTCCGAGCGCGGGTACCCGGCCAGCCCTGAATGGAATATTACGCTGCTTCAGGTGCGCCTCCATTTGGACACGGTCAGTGCAAGTAAATGCCACATGATCGAAGGTGGTAGCAACATCGGTCCGCCTCACTTCATCCGGCGCAGCCTGGCTCAAGTGAAGTACGCATTGGTCGCCAACATAAAGCCAGTACCCGAAGCTTTCAAACGGCGGACGCTGGCCCTGAACAAGGCCCACAATTTCGCAGTAAAAATTCCTGAGCTCATCCAGCAGCTCACGTGGCGCCCGCAGATTGTAATGGTTGAAGGCGACCGCACTCATGCGTTTGCCGGCATTATTATTGCTGGCCTCCCTTCACTTTGAGCAACTTGACCATATCCTGATTATTTTTACTGAGAGCCCAGTCCATGGCCGTTTTACCCCATTCATTCCTGAGATTGGGGTCGGCCCCACGCTCAAGGAGAACCTTTACAGCATCGAGATGATTTCCCCGAGCGGCCATCATCAAGGCGGTCGTTCCATTATCGGAGGCCGAATTGACCGGAACACCCCCATCCAGCAATAGACGAATAATGCTCTCGTGACCGCCGGAGGCTGCATAGATCAACGGATTCCAGCCCGGATGGTTGATCTCCGCTCCCTTGATATAAAGTTTCTCGACGATGTCTCCAAAGCCCCGGTAGCTGGCAAGCATGATCGCGGTCTCGCCCCGCCTGTTGCGCAGGTTGAGCTTGGCGCCGGCGTTCATCAGAAGATCGACAAGATCGGCAT
The DNA here is from genome assembly GCA_035493655.1 of Nitrosospira sp. Taxonomy (GTDB): domain Bacteria; phylum Pseudomonadota; class Gammaproteobacteria; order Burkholderiales; family Nitrosomonadaceae; genus Nitrosospira. The sequence continues at coordinate 1,179 of DATJHX010000044.1, read as the reverse complement.
TTTTATGGCTAACAGCCACCATCAGCAAAGTATTTCCCTGCTGATCTGGGGTATCGGGATCGGCTCCTTTGGCTAAAAGCTTTGCAATATCAGTCGTGTTGTTATCTTCCACTGCCCAGCGGAGGTCTTCATAAATACCAGCCCCAGCGGTCGATTGATAGCACAGACTTGAAACGAGCACCAGGACAGTCAAAAAAAACGGTTTTCGTGATGAAATCATGGGTCAGGCTGCCTTGAATAAGGTGAAGAAGTTGTCGGTAGTGGCTGACGCGATTTCATTCACACTGACTCCGCGCAAATCCGCTATGGCTTCCGCAACATGCCGTACGAAGGCAGGCTGATTTGTTTGTCCGCGATGCGGCACAGGAGCAAGGTATGGCGAATCGGTTTCTATCAACATTCTCCCGAGTTTGATTTTCCTGGCTACATCCTTGAGTGCAACGGCATTTTTAAATGTGACAATGCCTGAGAAAGAAATATAGAAATTCATGTCCATGGCTTGTTGCGCCACTTCCCAGCTTTCCGTGAAGCAATGCATCACCCCGCCAACAGTGTCCGCACCCTCCTCCGCCATGATCCGCAGCGTGTCGGCAGCGGCTGCCCGGGTGTGGATAATGAGGGGTTTGCCACACTGGCGGGCGGCGCGGATGTGCTGGCGGAAGCGCTCCCGCTGCCATTCCAGGTCGCCTTGCAGACGAAAATAATCCAGTCCGGTTTCACCAATCGCGACTACTCGGGAATTATCAGCCAGAGATGCCAATTGTGCCGCCTTAGGCTCGGCCAGGTTTTCGTAATCCGGATGCACGCCGACCGATGCGAACAGGTTGGAGTGAGTTTCGGCCAGTGCAAGCACTTTGGGAAAATTCTCGAGGTTGACGCTCACGCAGAGCGCATGACTTACGTTGTTATCGCGCATTCTACCCAGCAATTCGTCGAGGTTGTTCGCAAGATCGGGAAAATCCAGATGACAATGAGAGTCAACAAACATGGCTAAATAGAGGCTCCGGACGGGAGCGAAGGTTAATGAGGTTGCAGCGGGCACCAACAGTGGTTCGCGCCAGCCTATATCTCAACCCGTACCGTTTCGCCTGGCAACGCTCGGCAGCACGGATGCATAGGAGAACAGCATTTCCTCCAGAAACAGGCGGGGATTGAGCGGATGGCTGGCAAGCTGTTGCG
>DATJHX010000043.1:0-3264 GCA_035493655.1 Nitrosospira sp. | reverse complement strand
GAACTATGCCTGACCGAGCGGCCTGACGTGGTGATGGTGGTCGGCGATGTGAATTCCACCCTGGCCTGTTCAATTGCAGCCAAAAAGCTGAATATTCCGGTAGCGCACGTTGAGGCTGGATTGCGCAGCGGCGATATGACGATGCCGGAAGAGGTCAACCGCGTGGTTACCGACAGCATTTCAGATTGGTTCTTTGTGACCGAGCCGAGCGGAATTACTCATCTGAAACGGGAAGGAAAACGTGACTCGGCGATATATTATGTCGGCCACGTAATGGTCGATAATCTGCTGTACCAGGCGGCGAAGCTATCCCGTATGAGTACTGCCGGATTTGAAACAGACAAGATCAAAGCAACGCATGGAATTGAAGGAAAGCGTTACGGTGTGGTTACGCTGCATCGGCCCAGTAATGTAGATAGTGCCGAAATGATGACGCGCATCTGCAGTGCATTGAAGGAAATAGCCGTAGAGTTGCCACTGGTTTTTTCCGCGCATCCGCGCACTCGAATCAATCTTTCACGATTTCGCATCGACCTGGGGCCTGATATTATCCTGACAGGCCCGCAGCCTTATATGAGTTTCCTCAATCTGTGGAAGGACGCGGCAGTAGTGCTGACCGATAGCGGAGGTCTTCAGGAGGAAACTACTGCACTGGGTGTTCCCTGTGTGACGATCCGCGAAAACACGGAGCGTCCCATTACAGTAGAGGAGGGCTCCAACGTGCTCACCGGGACAGATCCGGCACGAATAATCGCCGAGGTTCGGAGGATTCTTCGGGGAGAAGGCAAGCGGGGTCGCCGCCCGCATCTGTGGGACGGCAGGGCAGCGCAGCGCATCGTTGAGGCGCTTGCGGCGGAGCTTGAGCGCGAAAAAAATCTTGAAACAATTTTTCATTAACAGCATGATGGCTGGCGAGAATATTGTTCGGCAGTATGGACGCTGAATGAGGCAGGTCTACGAATTGTTAACGCTTCCGCTTTCTTTTTCTTGAAAAAATGGCCATGATTCTTGTCACGGGTGGGGCAGGTTATATTGGTTCGCATACTTGTGTCGAATTACTGAACGCAGGTTTTGACATTACTGTTTTCGACAATTTTTGTAATAGTCATCCCGAGGCACTCATACGCGTCGAGCGCATTACGGGTAAGAAACTGTGCCTGGTCCGCGGCGATAGCCGGGATCGCGTTGCGCTGACCGCAGCATTGTATGAGAGCGGAGCTAATGCAGTGATCCATTTTGCCGGGCTTAAGGCGGTGGGTGAGTCGGTCGAACAGCCCCTCGCTTACTACGATAACAATGTTATCGGAACCCTGCGGCTGTTGGAGGCAATGAAAGAGTGCGGGGTGAAAACACTGGTATTCAGTTCTTCCGCCACTGTTTACGGCGATCCCCAATGGTTGCCGCTGACTGAGGATCATCCGCTCTCTGCCACAAATCCATATGGGCGCAGCAAGCTGATGATCGAGGAAATTCTGCGCGATGTTCATCGTAGTGATTTCTCCTGGCGTTTCGGTATCCTGCGCTATTTCAATCCGGTAGGAGCCCACCCCAGCGGCTTGATTGGCGAAGACCCACAGGGTGTCCCTAATAATCTGATGCCTTTCATAGCCCAGGTTGCGGTAGGGAAGCGTGATTTTCTCAATGTGTGGGGCGACGATTATCCCACCCCCGACGGTACTGGAGTACGGGACTATATACACGTCGTTGATCTTGCGCTCGGACACCTCAAAGCGCTGGAAACGTTGAACACGCCGGACCGCCTGAAGCCCGAGGAATGTCTCACGGTAAATCTCGGCACGGGCACGGGTTACAGCGTACTCGATATGATACGAGCTTTTGAGCAGGCGAGCGGTAGGCCCGTGCCTTACAAAATTGCAGCCCGGCGGCCGGGGGACATCGCTTCTTGTTATGCCGATGCCACGCTGGCGCAGAATCTGCTCGGGTGGCGGGCGAAGCTTGATCTGGAACGGATGTGCAGGGATACCTGGCGCTGGCAAAGCGCCAATCCCGAGGGATATGGAAAGGCCTGACAGTGCGAAAAGGCGTTGTTTCGACATATTAATCTGTCATCCACATCCATTTAGTTGAAAAGACATTCCTCAAAGCTCGCGGATTTGCCTTAACAGTAGAACAAATTCTTATAGAAGCTTTATATGGAATCATTAGCTCCAGTCATACTCTCCGGAGGCTCCGGCACACGCCTCTGGCCGCTCTCGCGCGAAAAATATCCCAAGCAGCTTTTGCCGCTCATAGGCAAGGATTCGCTGTTACAGGCCACGGTTCGACGCATGGAAGGCCTTACTGGCCTAAAGGTTGAGTCCCCGCTGGTTGTCTGCAATGAGGAATATCGTTTCATCATTGCGGAGCAGTTGCGCTTGATGGGAATCAAGAGCAATCTCCTGCTTGAACCCGCTGGGCGCAATACAGCACCCGCTCTCACCCTGGCAGCATTGGCGGTGGCAAGTCAGCAGCAAGATCCAGTACTGCTGGTCATGCCCGCGGATCACGTAATCGTAAATACTGTGTCATTTCAGACAGCGGTAAAAAAAGCGGTGATGCTGGCGGCTGAAGGCGCGATGGTTACTTTCGGTATCATGCCGGATTCACCTGAAACAGGTTACGGCTATATTCAGGCCGGCGAACCGGTCGGAAGCGATGGCGTTTGCCGCATAGCACGTTTTGTGGAGAAACCCGACATCACCTCAGCCCAGGCTTATCTTGATTCAGGCTCCCACTTTTGGAATAGCGGTTTATTTTTGATGCGTACCTCAGTTTGGCTGTCGGCCATCGGTATATGCCGAAGCGATATTCTCGCTGCCTGCCGCGCCGCCTGGGAGAAGGGATCGGTGGACGGCGATTTCCTGCGTGTAAATAAAGAAGAGTTTCTCCGCTGCCCGAGCGATTCAATTGATTATGCGGTGATGGAACGCCTCAGCGCCGATAATTCCGCATTGCCGCCTGGCATGCTGATTCCATTGTCGGCGGGCTGGTCTGATGTCGGCGCCTGGGATTCGCTTTGGCAAGTATTGCCCAAGGATGCGCAGGGCAACGTGGCGCAAGGCGACGTGCTGCTCCATGAGTGCAACAACACGCTGGTGGTGTCGGAACACCGTCTTGTCGCATGTGTTGGGGTAGAGGACATGGTGGTGGTTGAGACGCCTGATGCAGTCCTTGTCGCTCACATGAGGGAGACCCAGCACGTCAAGAAAGTGGTCGATAGCCTCAAGCGGCAGGGCCGGCCGGAGGGGGAGTTGCATCGCAAGG
>DATJHX010000042.1:0-15741 GCA_035493655.1 Nitrosospira sp. | reverse complement strand
AACCGCGCCGGGTTCGGAAGAGCGTTATATTGTCCCTGATGTCAACCCATCAGGAAGCGCAACATTTTCCGCTTATGACAAGGATCGCGCCAAGCAGACCGTCGGCGGAGGAGCCACTGTTCTTCCGGCCCTGGATGAGGCCGCCGTACGCATGGAGCGCTCCGGCACCCAGCGCTGGCTGGTGGTCCAGGGTGAACCGGATGATATCTGGCCGGTCGTGAAGGAATTCTGGCATGAACTGGGTTTCATCATCAAGATGGAAATGCCTGAAGCCGGTGTGATGGAGACGGATTGGGCGGAGAACCGCGCAAAGATTCCAGACGATCTGATTCGAAGCGCCCTTTCCAAAATTCTGGATACCTTGTACTCGACTGCGGAACGCGACAAATTTCGCACGCGCCTGGAGCGGGGAGAAAATGGCACGACCGAGATCTATATCAGTCATCGGGGCATGGATGAAGTGATGGAGGGGAACGTGCGCACCGTCTGGCAGCCTCGCCCGCCTGATCCTGATCTGGAAGCGGAGATGCTCTCGCGTTTGATGGTACGATTCGGCGTCGCTGAAGAGCGGGCCAAATCATCAGTGGCGAGTACGGGCAAGGCGCCCGAGCGCGCGAATCTTCGGGAAAAGGGTACTGTGCTTACGGTAAACGAAGCATTCGACCGCTCATGGCGGCGTGTCGGGCTGGCGCTCGATCGCAGCGGCTTTACTGTAGAGGATCGCAATCGCGCACAGGGCATTTATTATGTGCGCTATGTCAATCCCGACTCCGACAGCCATACCAAGGCGGCCGCAGGCTTCCTCTCCAAGCTCTTCTTCTGGCGCAGCGCGGAAGAGAATGAGAAGCTTGACCAATACCGTGTTCAACTCAATGAAGCAGGCGGTGGCACCGAAGTGAAAGTACTCAATAAAGAAGGCGTGGCGGAGAAATCCAGCGATGCAAAACGCATATTGACCCTGCTGTATGAGCAGTTGAAGTAAGTTGAAGTGGGTGGTCAGCAGTTAAGCGTAGTTAGTCGTAGGATGGGTGCAGCGAAGCGCAACCCATCGGGGACATGATGGTTTTCAGCTTCGAGCCCCCACCCATCCTACTTCCTACGCTCATCATTCCCCTACAAGGTCGGAGAAATGGTTGGCTAGAGCAAAAATGACTCGGCAATAGCGATGAGCGATACGCTTCCAGGCCTGCACCGGAAAATCGAACGAGCCCGAGAGCTTCGTTCGGTTGTCAGCACGATGAAGGGGCTGGCGGCTGCCAGCATCGGCCAGTTAGAAAAATCCACGCGTGCGCTGGATGATTATTACCGGAATGTACAGCTTGGCTTGGGCGCCTGCTTTCGGGCAAATGCAAGCGCGGGGTTTTCAATGATTGAGCCGAAAACGAAACAGGGCTTTGGCTTAACCGCAGCGGTCGTGTTTGGCTCAGATCAGGGGCTGGTCGGACAATTCAACGAAGCCGTAGTCGAATACGCTGTCGAGGAGCTGTCCGCGCTCCCCGGCAGGAAAAGAATCTGGGCAGTTGGCGAGCGCGTGCATGATCACTTGTCGACCACCGCTTTGCCTCTCGCAGGGCTTTTCGTTGCTCCATTGTCGGTCAATGCCATCACTGCGCTTGTCGGGCAAATCCTCATAGAAATCCTGTCGGAAGTGAATGTACACGAGCAGGTGCGCCAGCCCAGCGCGGAGCAGCGGGAAAACCACGGTGAAAAACAATGGGAAAGCCGACGGGAAAGCGTCCAGCAGCTTTATCTTTTCTATAACAGTCACAAATCCGGGCCGGCTTACACGCCCGTCAGTCAACGGCTATTGCCTCTGGATGAGGCATGGCTGCATTCCATGACCCAGACTCCTTGGCCGACCAAGAAAATTCCCGAGGTGTTAGGCAACGGCGTCAAAACAATTCGCGCGTTGTTACGCGAGTACCTGTTCGTGTCCCTTTTCCGCGCCTGCGCCCAATCGCTGGCGAGCGAAAACGCGAGTCGCCTTGCCGCAATGCAGCGCGCTGAACGAAATATCGATCAATTGCGCGAAGACCTCCAAAAGACATTCTACCGCCTGCGACAAAGTAAAATCGACGAGGAATTGTTCGACGTCATATCTGGCGTAGAAGCCCTGACAAGGACGCAACAGCCGAAGCATCCCGTGGATTGATGGGGTGACGAAATTGCGGAACTCTCGTCGCACCCACACGGACCTTACTCAAGAGTTTGCCCTACATTTCTAAAATTCAGGCCTTGCAGTAGGATGGAATCCAGCTTCGTTCAACCATATAGTGAGATAAGCCCTGAAATCAAATGAGGTTCCGTCCTTGATCATCTGCTTGACATCGAACAGATGCCCAATTTCAGGGATATCTTTAAAAAACTGGGTATAGAAGGGTGTGACCGAGGCTTTCGAAATCCGGATGCCCACCGCGCCGCAGGGTCTTGACCACCTTGTCAGCCGCGCTGCGGATAAAAACGGATGTGGTCAACGATGCAAGATGAAAGCCTGCTTGTGTTTCCGGTTGGGCCGCAGCCCGGATACGCCGTGAGCACCGCAGTGGGTGCCAATAAGGACTGTATGGACAGTATACCTCTGCAGCAAGGCCGTGCTTGGGTAACAGGTAGTTATTTTAGCAGTCACCGGGTAGGGCTTCTATAGGTGACGATTCAGTCGCTTGCCGATTCGATGGGAGATAAACGGAAAAAATTGGTTTTATCCTTTTGCTTGACGTCGATACCGATCCACGGCCGCATGTCGGCATCAATTATCAGGCCTTCTGCTTTTTTGATCCCGATTGGGAGTTTCCAGTAAGCGTCATGATCTACGCTAACTTTATCTTCATCGGCTTTCAGAGCCTTTTCCAGACGAATCAAGGTCGAGCTTTCCTGCGATAGCAGATACACGCGCCCATCCGGCCCGAGCGTTATTTCGCTCGCATCTCGGGCGAGTTCGGCGAGGTGATCGGAAAAATTCCATACCTTCAAGGCTACCCAATGGCTGGATCGGGAGATGGTGAAAGCCTCACCATGCTCAAGGAACGTATCAGGACCGTAGCCCATCGGTGAATCTCCTTTCGGCCCGAATTCAATCAACAGGGATGGTTGTTTCTCTTTCAGGATCAGGGCATGGCCATTCTTCATGAGTATCATTCCCTCGCCACGTGAGTTGGGCCGGTCCTGCCAAGCACGGTCGAGGTATTTGATATTGGAAACATCAAGTTTGAATGTCCCCTGCACGGCCTTCAGGCTGAGATCAAGGCACGAGACTTCGCTGCGGGTTTCACTCAACATGCATAGGGTATCCACGCTGTCGGTCGCGATGGCTTCCCATTGAGAAGCATCCTTGATGTGCTTGCTCAGAATGGAGGCAACATCGTCCACACGGTTGCTGGCTTCTCCGGATGAGCGATTAATACGGAAGCTGGCGATCTCGTAGCTTGCATCTCCGATGGCATAGAGGCTGATATTGCCGTCTGTATCGTTTGTTCCAGTTGCTTTCATGCCGGAACGCAGAATGGCAAGCCCCGACAATTCAGCGATTGGAATGTTATACCGGGCTGTAATGGATAATTCTCTTTCTTCAGGCTTGGCTGCTCCTGAAAAAGCGATATTTCCCCATACGCTTAGAATGCAGACGAAGGCGGGGAGCGCGAGCCTTGGGAATAAGGGACGTATCATGGTATGAGGCTGTACCCAGGTGGGTAGTAGAAACTTATCCGGCATTCTTCGAGAAACAGACCGCTCAAAGGCATTGCGGCATTCCTGCAGCAAGTTGTACTTTAGTCCAATTGGAAATGCCCGGTAAACGGGTAAGATGCAACTGGGGAAACGACCAATGTTTTCCCAGTGTACCTGGCGCCTCAGCCCGGCAGCAGCGATCCTGCTCCGGGCTTTTTTCCATACTCGCGGAAAAGCTTATTCCAGCCTGGCTTCCATCGTGATCTTTGCTTTCATGAGCTTGGATACAGGGCAGCCCTCTTTTGCCTTGTTCGCAATTTCTTCGAACCTTTCCTTGTTCGGGACACGTATTTTGGCGGCAACGCGAAGGTGGCTTGAAGTAATCTCGAATCCATCACCGATCTTCTCAATAGTAACCTCCGCATGCGTTTCGATGCTCTCGGGCGTCATGCCGGCTTGTCCCAGCATTAATGAAAGCGCCATAGAGAAGCAGGCGGCATGTGCAGCGGCAATCAGCTCTTCAGGGTTCGTGCCCTTGCCATTTTCAAACCTGGACGCGAAACCGTAAGGCACATCGTGAAGGACACCGGTTTCGGTGGAAATGGTGCCGCTTCCGTCCTTGATGCCGCCTTTCCAGACTGCCCATCCTTTCCTTGTTGTCATGATTGCTCCTTCTTTTGTCAGAATGTTGATCTACAGTGATTCTACCTCGCCCGTTTCCAAGAAAGCCGATAGGATGTCTCGAAAGTGACAGCAGGTCTGTGCGCCTAGCAACAAACAAAGCCCGGTGAATCCCTAGCGCGAACTGGAATCCGGGCGTGCGTTCCATAATATTGCGGTACCAATGGCTGCCGATAAAAACGAGCCCCCGAAAATGGCAATTTTGACTGCGGCAAAGTCTTCCTTGGAGGGAAACGCCTCGCTCGCTATGAAGAGCGACATGGTAAAGCCTATACCGGCCAAAGCTCCCGCTCCGGCCAATTGGCGCCAGGAATACGCGTTTGGTTTGGTGGCAATATCAAACCAGACTGCAGCAGCGGTCGCCACGATAAATCCGAGCGGTTTGCCGATCACCAGGGCTACGGTGGTACCAACGATCAGTGGCGCATGTCCACTGAACACATCCGTACTTATTTCCACGCCGGCGTTGCTCAGGGCGAATAACGGTAATACCAGGTAGCTGGATCTTGGCGCAACCTGGCGGAGCATGCGGTCGGCCGGCGATTCCAGCCGGTCATGGATGGCGTCCAGGGCCTCCAGCGCAGGCTCGGATGGGCCATACTGCAGGGCTTCCCTGCCGCGCTGTGTTTCAGCGGTAAGTACTGCATCAGCCTGCATCATCAGCGTCCTGAGATTGGGCGGTGGGCGGGTCGGAATGAAGAGGGCCAGAATAATCCCCGACAGAGTCCCATGTATTCCGCTGGCGTAAACACAAGCCCATAGCCCGCCCCCGAGTAAAATATAGGGAGAGGCGCGGTAAACACCCCCCTTGTTAAGCATTGCCAGCAACGCGATGATCACGCCGGCGCCAGCAAGATAGCCAGTGTGAAGTTCGCCTGAATAAAACGCTGCCACGACAATGATTGCACCAATGTCGTCCACGATGGCGGCTGCTGTCAGGAAAACACGCAGCTCGATGGGAACGCGTCTGCCCATCATGGCGATGAGCGCGATCGCAAAGGCGGTATCGGTCGCCATGGGGACGCCCCAGCCTCGCGACCATGCGCCCGCGGTTTCAACGCCAGCGCCGTCGGGTACCAGTATCAAATACAACAAAGCCGGAACCGCCATACCTCCGACGGCCGCGACAATGGGAAGCATGGCGGCTTGCCGGTTAGCGAGATGCCCCACGGTAAATTCCCGCTTGATTTCCAGACCCACGACCAGGAAAAAGATGACTAACAGTCCGTCGTTGATCCAATGCCGCAGAGAAAGATTGAATTCCGCGCCGTCGACGCTAAGTCCAAGGCGCTGTTCCCAGAAGTCGTTAAAATCCGGGCCGAGTGGAGAATTGCTCAGGATTACGGCTACCGCGGTGGCCAACAGAAGCAGGATGCCTGTTGACGGCGCCCATTTGGCAAAATCCAGCGCAGCCGCGTGAACCACATGACCGAGAGAGCCTAGCATTGCCTCCGAAAGGGAGTTGACATCCCATGCCCCATCGTAGCGGCGATCATTGATGAAGAATGTCGGGGTAACTATGACTCCGCTCGCCGCCGCGCTTTCCACATCCGCATCGACTCGAGCTTTTGCCAGGATCAAGTCATTCCTTTCCGGCGGCCGGTCGCCATCGAAGTCGGCGGCAATGACATGCAGGTCATTCTCGGTAAGCTTGTCGGACCGGGCCATCAATGAGCCATGCATGTTCCAGAAACGCGCCGGATCATCAAACGCCTCCACCAGCTCGGCCGCCTGGCGTGCGACGACGCTTCCTGCCAGCGGACGATGACGGAAGACATAGCGCAAGCGGGCACCGAACCGGTTCCGCATTTGAGCAATTCGGTCATGAGCGAGGCTGGAGGCAGCGTCCGCGTAGCTGCCGTACTCGACGAGCGTAATTTCAGCGTCAGCGGGGCCGAGCACATGATCATATGATTCATCGACAGGCCGATCGAGCCGATTGGGCGGGATTTCGGGTGTCACGTCGAGTGCGGGCTTATTTATGCTTATTTATGTCCGCCTGGCGAAGCCAGTTTTTTACTGGGGTAGGGCAGATGCGACCGCGCATTGCGCACGGTGAGCAGGCGGACAAACGTCAGTAAATCAATGAACCGCTAGGCAGCCCGATGGAGAATGCAGACTCAAACTCATCATTTTCCAGCCGATCGATTGCTCTCGATAAAGCATCCCGCAGCTCGCGGGCCTGCTCGGCCTGCATCACGTACGGCCTGCCTGGATCAGCCTCGGCCAATTTCTGTTGCTCATGAGACAAAAATGGAAAGCGGACGGAAAGTAACCCTTCAGCGGGCTCAGCTTTTATTTCCCATCCAGTGATTGGAAATTTAAAAAGATCGGCATCCATAAGAACTCCTCGGGAATCCCGTTACGAAAGGAAGAAGCCCAAGTTTAGCAAACAGTGTCTGATTGCTTCGTTGCCTAGCGCACATACGGGAGAAAAATGAGGTGCTATCACTAGTACCTCGCGCTTACGTGCAAGCGAACCGTGGATGGGAGGAGCGCCATGATTGTCATCACCGCCGCCAGCGGCAAGCTGGGCAGAGCTGTTGTCGATGAATTAAGCAGACGTGTTCCCGTTTCCGAAATAAGACTCGCGGCGCGCACGCCTGCTAAACTTGAGGTCTGGAAAAACCGCGGCATAACCGTCATGCGTGGGGATTACGACGATCCGGCCAGCCTCAATGCCGCCTTCGCAGGGGCCGATGTGGTTCTTCTGATTTCCAGCGATGGACCGAACGAGGTGCGCATTCGCCACCATAAGAATGCCATTGACGCGGCCAAGCGTACTGGCGTGAAGCGCATCGCCTACACCAGTTTTGTGAATCCGACCCCGCAAAGCAAGTTTATCTGGGCCATTCCACACGCCGAAACCGAACCTTATCTCAAAGCGTCAGGTATTCCTTATACGATCTTGCGCGACAATCAGTATGCCTCGAATCTGGACGGTCTGATTGTCCAGGCACAGGAAACCGGTATCTTTGCGCTTCCCGGGGCGTCCGGTAGGGTGGCTTATGTGACTCATTCGGATATCGCCGCCTCCGCCGCCGCTGTGCTTACCCAGCGAGGACATGAATACAAGACCTACGAGCTGACCGGTCCCGAGGCACTGGATGGTTTCCAGATCGGGGCCATTATTTCAGAAGCGGCAGGCCGCCAGATTAAAGTGATGGACCTGGCGCCAGAAATTGCCTCAGCCAATCTACGCTCGGCGGGTTTGCCGGAATTCGCAGTCGAGGGCATCGTGAGCATGTATGCCGCTGCACAAGCGGGTGAATATGCCACAGTTACACATGACGTCAAACTCCTTTCAGGCCGCCCTGCCACGCCTGTCCGTGCGCATATCAAAGCCGTAGCCGACCGGGAGCTTGTGAAAACGCCGGGATAGAAATGCTTGAAGAAAAATATTCCGCAAGATTGAATCATATCGCTCTCAAAAACCGCTGTGTGCAAGTTGTTTGAGTGAGTTCATCCAATGAAGGCATTCCAGCTCAGAGAAATCAGCGGCATGGGTGGCCTGGTCCTGCGCAATGATCTCAACCAGCCTGAACCGGAACCTGATGAGGTGCTTATTCGTGTGCGTGCCACTTCCCTGAATTTCCGGGATTTCATCGTTGCTCATGGCCAGTATCCAGCAGGGGTAAAACCGAACGTCATTCCGCTATCCGACGGTGCAGGGGATGTGATCGCGGCAGGAAAAAACGTGAAAACCATTAAAGTTGGAGATCGCGTTGCGGGATCGGTTTTCCCGGACTGGGTTTCCGGGCCTTTGACGGAAGAGACTTTCAAGCGATCCCTGGGTGGTCCCATCGACGGTGTGCTGACAGAGTATGTCACGCTTCCTGAACGGGCGGTGATACCTTTTCCGCCATCCCTGAGTTATGAGGAAGCGGCTTGCTTGCCCAACGCCGGAGTGACCGCGTGGCACGCGCTGGTTGAAGCCGGGCAAATCAAGGCCGGCCAGACCGTGCTCCTGCTCGGCACGGGGGGCGTGAGTCTGTTTGCCCTGCAATTTGCCAAGATGCATAGTGCGATTGTAATTCAGACTTCTAGCAGCGACGAGAAGCTGGAGCGTGCCAAGGCAATGGGAGCCGATTACCTCATCAATTACGAGACTACAAAGGACTGGAGCAGCGAAGTGTTGAACCTGACCGACCGTCGCGGTGTGGACATCGTGGTGGAAGTGGGGGGCGCCCACACTCTGGAACACTCTCTCAAGGCAGTGAAATTCGGAGGAATCATCACATTGATCGGGCTGGTTTCCGGCTTCGGAAAGATCGATCCCCTGCCGCTAATGATGCGCTCCATACGCCTGCTCGGCATCAACGTGGGATCCTCCGACATGTTTCGGGCGATGAACCGCGCCATCGTGGCCTCGCATTTGCACCCGGTAATTTCCAAGGTATTTCCTTTCGAGCACGCCACCTACGCTTATCATCATCAGCAAGCAGGCCATTTCGGCAAGACAGTTATTACGGTCTAATGTGAGATTCCTTAAATATAAGGCGTCCACCACGCCCGCTTATGGCGGAATTTAACCGCGGCGAACCATCTGCATACCGGGTAGAGCAGCAAAAGTATTCCAATCCAGATCAGATAAACCATGGGAAGGCTGAATCCCCACCAGGGGGGAAATGCGCTGGACGCGGCCGGGAAGGAACCTGCCTCTCCAGCCATGAGAAAGACAAATACCAGGGCCAGACCATGAATGGCATATAGATGAAGGAGATAGAAAAACAGCGGGACCCGTCCGAAAACAATTAAGAGGCGCCCCAGGGCGCTCTGCCTGTCGGGCCCTCGCTCGAATACTGACAGCAATATCAGCATGGGCCCGAGCGTCATCAGCAAATACAACAACGAAGGCGGATACTTGGTGGTATTTAGGAAAGAAAGCATGGTAAAAAGCATGGTTTCCTGTCTGAACCACGGCTCCGGGTCACCGTATCCGTTAATCGTTCGTAAAACAATGAAGGTTACGATGAGCACCAGGCCCCAACGCAAGGTTATACGTTTGCGTTCCTCGGGCATCATCAGCATGAATGGGCCAAAAGCATAACCTGCGGCCATTACTCCAATCCAGGGAACAAGCGGATATGCGACCGCGGAGTGGGGAATATGAATCACGCTTATCAGCCATCCCTGCCAGTTCAGGTCACCCTCCGCAGTCTGAAAATCTTCAATGTAGATGTCATCGAAAAAGTTGTGTACCAGGATCATCCCGATGCAGATGAAAGCTATTGCCCGCATGGGCAAATAGATGAGCGCCGAAAGCGCGACCATGGACCAGCCCAGTGCCCAGATGACGCCTAATCTCATTTGACTTAAGTCCAGGTTAAAAGTCCAGGCCAGATGGACAACCGTAGGCTCGAGAAGAACAAGCCATAGGCCGCGAATAAGTAACCGTCTGGCAAGTTGCGGGCGATCCAGTCCCTGGGTAGAGGACAGGAAGGCACTGGTTCCGGCGAGAAAAACAAACGCCGGCGCACAGAGATGGGTAATCCAGCGGGTAAAAAACAATGCTGGGTAAGTCTTGGCAAGATCGGTGGGAGAGAAATCAGCGTCACTGAAAAACCCGCGCACATGATCCAGTGCCATCAGCGCCATTACGAGACCGCGCATGAGATCGATGGAAGCGATATGACGATATCCTGCCGAGGAAAATTGCTGGGAGTAACTTTCCGGTATTGTTTTATTCATCCCTACTGTTTTAAATTGGTTTTAAATTGACTGAGGCGGGACGGCTCAGTATAATTCGCCTTCATTTTGCCGGGGGTATAGCTCAGCTGGGAGAGCGCTTGCATGGCATGCAAGAGGTCAGCGGTTCGATCCCGCTTACCTCCACCAGTTTTCGGCAAAACAGTAGTCGACTGAAGATTCCTTTCCAAAAGTTCTTTAGTCCCCATCGTCTAGTGGCCTAGGACATCACCCTTTCACGGTGAGTACAGGGGTTCGAATCCCCTTGGGGACGCCAACTCTCTCCAACAGCTTGATTGCAATTTAAATCAAGTAAATCGATAGGTTCAATTTCCATGTGTATCGCTAAACTGTTACGCTTGGGAGTATGGACCTGCCATAAAAATTCATGTGTTTAATCGCAACGGAACCTATTATTTCCGTAGGCGTATCCCTAAAGACCTCCTGAGTCTTTACCCCTCAGATCAGATCATTTTCAGCCTTAAGACCAAAGACCGGAAAGAAGCGGATAAGCTTGCTCGTGCTGAATCCGTAAGGCTAGATCAAGAGTTTGAATGGAAGAGGGGTCACCTAATGGGCCACTCGAATGGTCAGCTATCGGATGCGGACATAGAGCACATATGTACGTTATGGATTGCTGAAGTATTGGACAGGATGAAGAAGCCCGCATGGAGGGCGCCGCTTGCCAGGCCAACCGGTAACGGCCGTGCATCAGTAGCGCCCAACCTGCTGGAGCGTCAGTTCCACGCATCGGCACCCAATTAGAAATGGGCGGCTGACTTCACTTATGTCTGGACGGCGGAAGGCTGGCTTTTTGTAGCTGTGGTACTTGATCTCTATTCGCGCCGTGTCGTAGGCTGGTCGATGCAGTCAACCATGACAGCGCAACTCGTCATGGATGCGTTGTTAATGGCAATATTGCGCGTGGTCGACGGGAAGCGGTATTGCACCATTCAGACCAAGGCTCGCAATATACCAGTGAGGACTTTCAGCGATTACTGGAAACGCGTGGCATCACTTGCAGCATGAGCCGCCGCGGCAATTGCTGGGATAATGCCGCAATCGAAAGTTTCTTTTCCACCCTGGAAACAGAGCGCCTTGGTCGGCGGCAATATCGCACTCGCGATGAACTACGCGCCGATGTCTTCGATTACATTGAGAGGTTCTACAACCCAAAACGCAGGCACTCAACCATCGGCTACATCAGCCCGGTACAGTTTGAAAATCTGCAATGTGCTTAACGATGTGTCCGTGAAATTGGGGAAAGCCAATGCTGCTGTGTTAAGTCTTGCAACTACTGGTACTTCCGGAAGTACTCCTTGGGGTCATACTCGGTACTGGTAGTTTCGGCACGATCACCTGAAACGCTATCGCTACTTGTTTCATAAGAGGACGAAGCACTCTTAGGGGGCTCATAGGTCTTATTTATAGAGTCCTCAGAATGCGGGGTTACGTGGTACTCACCTTGGGAGTCCTGACAAATTATAGAGCCGGGGTCTGGGAGGCAACTGGCAGTAGCTCCTCCTGCAACTAGAAGTAGTACAACGGCTGATACATATTTGGACTTCATGGTGGGGACTCCTTAAGGGTGGTTAACCGATTAATGATACCACGGCTTGTACGATGTAGACCCGTGTAATGCCTGAAAGAGAACCCATAGAGAGATTAAGAGGAGAACCTGAGGGAGAAACTAGAGGGAGCGTAAAGGGCCTGCGCCACAGAAAGCTCAGGCCTACCCATCTGTGTTCGCACGGCGCTACAGCTTTTTTAATACCGCCTTGATGGCTTCATTCTCCAGTTCTCGGGTAAGAATTGATTATGTTGGCCCCCGAACAGACTAGCAGACGCTTTTGAGGGTAAATAAAATCCTCATGAGATTTTCAAATTTTTATGAAATTTTCATGAAATTTTCATTTAGTCGGGGTGGTGCCTTGCTCCAGCAGAATTTACCAAAGATAAGGTACCTGGCCTTAATACTGATAAAGGAGGTGTAAAAATGAAAAATGTAAGAACCGCGTTCGCAGCAATCATCTCAGCGCCTGTGTTCAGTATGGCACCCACGGCATTCGCTCAGCAGTCAGGCGTGGCTCACGTCGATACCCATAATGTCGCGAATAATATTGCCGCGCACATCAACGTCGACGCGAGTCAAATTCCGGTAACAGTTCAGGCTCCAATTGGAGTGGCTGCCAGCGTGTGCAACGTAGCAGTAAATGTTTTAGATGCACAAGGTGGAAGCGGGGGTGGAAGAAGCTGCACAGCACAAACGACTTCCACTGCTCTAGATCAAGCCGTGCAGCGACACATTAAAAGTACTGGACAACGGTAATTTTTCGTACCCGAGCATAAGCCCCGGTAACACCGGGGCACTCGTGCTCTAAACATGTAGTACTGGAGCTGTGCTGTGTTTGGTCTTGAGCAGTTTCGGTTTATATCTCCCGTTCACCTTTCCTGCTACTTGATGCTGACCCTGGGGGTGATCGAAAAAGCATGCTGGTTAACAATTCGCTCGATGCGAGTGCAAGGCAGGGAGTGTCAAGTTCGAGTGCATCCTAACATTTACACTCAATCTCCATTTATGGCGAAGTGTGCTGGCCGCAATCCCTTGGCTTGCAATTACCTCGCCCGAAACTTTTCCCCAGATACCTGGCGAACCCATCATTATGAACTATGCTTTCATTGATGCGTTGAGGCCTGGAAAGGCTGAGGTGCGGCTCCTGTTAAGGCGACCGTGGCAAAAAGATATGCCGCCGATAAGAACGGTAACCGTCCCTGTTACCGTAGCGGAATAGCCAGCGACTCAGGAAGCCGTTGGCGCTATCCCGACGCTGGGACCTACGCTGTTTGCCCAGTACACTTTCGATTCGGGAAATCCTACAAGCGTTTCCTCATAGAAATAGGGATCCATGGAATCATCCGGGCAGTTGGTTATGACATTTGGTTTGCGTTCGATTTTGCCTTCGGTATCTCTTACGTAGGTAATACATTTAGCCATTTTGCCTAGCTCCTTTGTGAATTCTTCTTTATGAATTGACACAGTCATCCCCTGCGACGATCCTCCTGATACCCAGGTTTTTGTGATACTCCGGGTGTCAGCCAGTGCTGCTTCTCCAAGTTGCTCTACTACTTGCTCATGCATATGCCTTTACAGTTAACCCCTTCTTTGGTGGGATCGCACTCGTCCGAAGGGTCATCTACGCATATCATGCCACCCTGGCACACAATCCCCGTTGGACCGGCACACGGCTGCTTGACTTTGCTTACCGGTGCACCCGCCACACATATTCCTGGGCAATCAGTGCCTTCTTTGGTTGGGTCGCACTTGTCCGCAGGGTCGTCAATGCACTTCATTCCTCCCGGACACTGGATCCCGCTGGGCCCGGCACATGGTTGCTTTGGTGTCGATGATTTTGATGAGGAGTGGGACTTTTCCTGTCCGCCCATGTCTCCCTGGGCATGCACGGCCCCCGTTAGCCCCACGCTTAAACCAATGGCAAGGGAGACCAATATCCTGAATAGAGTGTTGCTTGAATTCGAAAGAGATTTCATGGAAGGCTCCGATAAGATAAGAAAAATTGATAGACGGGCAAATCTTCTTTTCAACTCACAACCTTATTTTGATCGCTTATTTTGATTGATATCTAACGGCATCTGACACGGGAACGGGATCGCAGGAAATAGGCGGCATGAGCGTCAAGTACCGGAAAAAATTATAGGAAGGAGACCTGGCCAGTTCTGTGCGGTGACGCACTCATTGCAGAGCCTTCTATTGCAACAGGACAGTATTGCCAGTGAGGGAACACCCCATTCTATGAACAGTGTCGAGCACTTCAGGATCAGAGATCGGGACTGCCGTCTCTTACACCTCGAGGTTGGGTTGTGTAACATATAACCCCAGGACCCATTGATTGGTATCAGCGTAGAGAAGGTGGGCGACAGCCTGCGAAGAAACTATTTATGTTTGCAGCATTATCGGTATGAGTGGCGGCTGGAACGACGAAGAACTGAAGGCGACTGTTGAATCCTACGTCGAGATGCAGCGTAACGAGCGCGTCGGCCTGTTTTTTGTAAAAAAGCAGTATTACAGGAAGCTGATGCAGAAGTTCGGGCAGGCTGAAAAGGCCTATGAACTCCGAATGCAAAATGTTTCCTACGTGCTATCGCTCATGGGGCGTGCCTGGCTGGCGGGCCTCAGACCGGCAAGAAATATCGATCCGGCGATTGCGGCGCGAATAGAAAAAATGCTTGAACAAATTGAAGGATATAGACGAGCTCCAGTTGTCGCTTTCGAGGCTGCGGCACGCGAGCAGGCCCGGCATAAAAATCTTCCGAGGCCGCATGGCAATCCCAGTCCCAAAGCCAGGAGAACTGCGATCACGCACTTTCAAAGAGATGCTGCAGTCATGGCGTGGGTTCTGCAACAGGCCGCAGGCGTGTGCGAATGCTGCGAAAAACCGGCAGTCTTCAACGGAGCCGACGGCCTGCCTTATCTGGAATTACATTATGTCCGGCAATTGGCGGAGGGCGGGGCGGACATGGTATCCAATGCTGTTGCCCTTTGTCCCGGTTGCCATGCGGAAATACACCATGGCGCCAATGCCCCGGCACTGATGGCGTGGTTATATGATAATGTCGACAGGCTGAGGCGGGATTAGAGGGCAGCGACGATAGTTCATTTTCGCCTCCTGGGGAGGATGGGGAAGTGAACGATTTTCATGCTGCCTGATCACTACAATGGTGAGGGGTAAGGACGGAGGGAAGGAGACGTTATGGCAATAACATTGAATCACACGATTGTGCCGTCACACAATAAGGTTGAGGCCGCCAGGTTTTATTCAAGAATCTTCGGCTTCGATTATATTGGGGAGTTTTCGCATTTCATTGTGGTGAAGGTGAATGAAACGCTGTCTCTGGATTTTGATAATCGGGAGAAGTTTGAATCCCATCATTATGCGTTCAAGGTAAGCGAGCCGGAATTCGATCAGATATTTGCCCGGCTGAAAGCGGAAAATGTTGCATATGGCAGTGGACCCTTTGACCCTCAAAACATGAGTATCAATCACAATGATGGCGGCCGCGGAGTATATTTCCGTGACCCTGACGGGCACCTTCTGGAAATGCTGACAATTGATTACAAGATGTGATTGGGGCACGCGATGGGCTCCCTCTCCCCCACCCCTCGCCCACGAAATGGGAGAGGGGGTCTGAATGTATGTATCTCCAATGACGGGGAGAGAGGGACTGAATGCTTCTCCCATGAAGGGGAACATGAAAGCTTATTCAGGCATCATTTCAGGCTCCTTATTTCGAGTTCTGAGCTCTGACACGATATCCTGCAATGCATTCCTGAAATCCGGATCCAGTAGATGCCTGATCTTGAATGACACGATGAGCTGGACATCTTTTCTTGTCCTGGTCCAATCTGTCATTTGCAGGCTTTTCTCGATGGTGTCCGCGCGCCTGGAGTCAGGCAGGTAGAAAAAATCGCAACAGCATTTTCGCCCCGAATCTGCGGAAGGGGGTGTCGGGCAAGTGGCGCATGCGGAAAATAGAGCAAATGGAGGCGCAGCTAGCGGTTGAAATCCGAGATCTATCGTATTTGCGGCAGAGCGTTCATTCGCCGGCTTTATCCCGGTTATGAGTGTCGCATAGCCTTTGTTTGTACCGGCAACCGCGCCGGCATCCGGAACCTGACCGAGGCTCGCGGCG